>NZ_WHJF01000059.1:0-43270 GCF_011682185.1 Massilia genomosp. 1 | reverse complement strand
ACGATTGCCGCATCCGCGTTGGTGAAGCGGCGCAGAATTTCGCCATTCTGCGTCGAATAGCTCTAAACCTGCTGAAGAACGAGAAGACGGCTAAGCTCGGGATCGCTACCAAGCGCATGAAGGCAGCTTGGAGCGCCGACTATCTTGCCAAGGTCTTAGGCCTACCAATCTGATCCTTCATGCAATCGCCCTGGGCTGCGCAATGGGGGCGCTGCTGCACTCTGTTTCGGACGGCGGCTTCACAACGATGCTGATCGATGCTGATTGGAGCGGACAATGGAAATTGTGTAGTACAGGCGCCGCGGGTGGGCAAACGGCGCGCGCCAGATGGGATGCGTACGCCGGCCTTGGGGCCAGCGCGGCAAGCCAGGCACCCAGTTGGCCTCCCGCCAACTGCAGGAAAACAGCAAATCGCACAGCTACTCTTCGTCGAGCATGTCCGCACCTCGGCGGAGCCGGTAGAACGATTCCAGCGGTTCGCAGCACACGGCAGGGCAGGCGTCGATGAAGTTTTGATCGCTGCGGGCGTTCAGTTTCATCTGATGCCGGACGGCGCGCATACCGCCGTCGCGCAGATCAAAGTAGAAGCGGGGCTCTGCGCGGCCAAGAACGTACCACATATCGACAAGATACTAGCGCGGTAGGCGGTAGGGAGGACGTTCTGGCATGGTGGCGTCCGGGACGGATTACGGCTTGGCTGGCAGAGGTTCGCTCTCCGGGGTCATGCCCAGGTAGTGGTCCGCGACCAGTTCCAGCAGAAAGGCGACGTCGGTCCCGGAGCGGTTGGTCAGTACGATGACCGCCAGACCATCGTCGACGAAGCGCGTGGCCTGCGTGGTAAATCCCTGCCACGCGCCGTCGTGCCAGACCGAGGCCCGCCCGAGCGTGGACCAGGTCTCCCAGCCGAAACCGTAGGCTTTCGTGCTGCCGTCCTTGAGCGTGGTGGGCGTCTACATGGCTTGCTTGATCGCCGCGCCCAGCACGGTGTCGCTATCGAGCGCGATGTGCCATTTGGCCAGGTCGCGCACAGTCAGGTACAGGCTGCCGTCGGCGGTGGTGTTCAGCGTGGGCGAGACCCATTGCTGGTTCTTGAACTCGTCCCTGACCAGGTCGTAGCCGGCGGCGCGGTGCGGCACGATATCGCGCTCGCTGATGATGCGTGCCTGCATGCCTGCCGGTTCAAAGATGCGCGTGCGCAGCTGTTCGCCGTCGTGTTTTCCGCCCACGCGAGTACATACGATGCCCAGCAACTGGTAGCCATAATTGCTGTACGCCCATTTCGTCCCCGGCGCCCACTGGAGCGCCAGCTTGGCGCCTGCGCGTTGCAATTGCGCATCGGTGTAATCCTGGTTCAGCTTGATGATGTCGTCGGGATCGCGCAAACCGGAGGTGTGATTGAGCAAATGGCGCACCGTGATCTTTTTCCAGGCCGGCGGCGTGTCAGGTAGATGGCGCGAAATCGGATCGTCGAGCTTGAGTGTGCCGTCGGACGCCAGCAACAGGACCAGCGCGGCGGTAAATTGCTTGCCCAGCGAGCCGGATTGGAACACGGTATCGGGCGTCACAGCCACCTGGTGCTCCAGGTTGGCCATGCCGTAAGCGCCTTGCTTGATGATTTTTCCATCCTTGACGATGGCGATGGCGGCGCCGGGAATGCGCTGGCGCGCCATTTCGGCGTTGACGATGTCGTCAACCGGGTCGGCAAGGACGGCGCTGCAGAGGGTCAAGGCGGAAAGGGACAAGGCAAAAGCGGCTAGCATGCGGCCGGGCAGACGATCAATCATGGCGACTTTCTGGATGGGAGACGATGTGGCTTGCTTAAAACCGGCCGCACAACGCAAAACGCCGCAGCCTTTATGCAAGGACTGCGGCGCTTACGGAATTTTGCGGGAATATACTAACCCGGTAGAGTGGTGCCCACGGAGGGACTCGAACCCCCACACCTCGCGGCACATGGACCTGAACCATGCGCGTCTACCAATTCCGCCACGTGGGCATTGATACAGCTACTGCAACAACTTTTACGACTCTACTACGACTACTTGGTACTCTCGGGAAAACATCTTCCAGAAAGTGGTGCCCACGGAGGGACTCGAACCCCCACACCTCGCGGCACATGGACCTGAACCATGCGCGTCTACCAATTCCGCCACGTGGGCATGTTGTTGCTTTACTGCTGCTACGGTACTTCTTTTGCTGCCTGCCGGCGTTGCCGCCGACTTCTGCTATCATACTCGCTTTCGGAGTTTTGCGCCAGACTAACTTTCGTTACTCTTTTTGCTCAACACCATGCAAATATGCTGCCTTTTTCTCCCGCTTCAACGTTGTGTTTCCGCGAAAGACCAAAATTATAGCCGAAGATTTGGAAATGTCACAGCCCTAGCCGAAGAATCTTTCAAAGCACGCTTCGTTAGGCGAATCGCACCGACCTCCGGTACACTACGCCTATCACTGTGTCAATAATCACTGTGTCAGTCACCCGCCCAGACATTTCCCGCGGTAACTGCCAAAAACAAATATAGAAAAACATTTGAACCAAATTACTCATACCATTCCCAGCCGCGAGGATATTCTCGGCATTTTCCGCAACGCGGGCGCGACGCTTGATCTCGAAAGCATCGCCCGCACGCTCAAGGTCAAGCCAGCCGCGCTGGAGGTGTTAAGCAGGCGTTTGAATGCCATGCAGCGCGACGGCCAGATCCACGCCGACGCCGATGGCAACTACGCCCTGGCCGACCATTCCGGCTTTATCGCCGGTAAGGTCAGCGCGCACCGCGACGGTTTCGGCTTCGTCATCCCCGACGAACCGGGCGAAGACCTGTTCCTGTCCGACAAAGAGATGCAGAAAGTCTTGCATGGCGACCGTGTGCTCGCCAAAGTCACAGGTACCGACCGCCGCGGCCGCCAGGAAGGCACCATCGTCGAAGTCGTCTCGCGCGCCAACAGTCATGTGATCGGCCGCCTTCTCAATGAGAACGGCGTCTGGATCGTCGCTCCCGAAGACAAGCGCATCGGCCAGGACATCCTGGTCGCCGGTTCGCCCGGCAAGGCCAAGGCAGGGCAGATCGTCAGCGTCGAGCTGAGCGAGCAGCCCTCGCGCTTCAAGCAGCCGGCCGGCCGCGTGGTCGAAGTGCTCGGCGACCTGGACGATCCCGGCATGGAAATCGAAATTGCCGTGCGCAAGTTCGGCGTGCCGCATATCTTCTCCGCCGCCGCGCTCAAGTCCGCCGCCAAGCTGCCCGGCGAAGTGCGCGAAGCCGACCTGCAAGACCGGGTCGACCTGCGCGATGTGCCGCTGGTGACCATCGACGGCGAAGACGCGCGCGACTTCGACGATGCGGTCTACTGCGAGCCGGTCAAGGTCGGCAAGGCCGACTGCTTCCGCCTGATCGTGGCGATCGCCGACGTGTCCCATTACGTCAAGCCGAACGATGCGCTCGACATCGACGCCATCGAACGCAGCACCTCGGTGTATTTCCCGCGCCGCGTCATCCCGATGCTGCCCGAAAAGCTCTCGAACGGCCTGTGTTCGCTGAACCCGGCCGTCGACCGCCTGACCCTGGTGTGCGACGCCGTCATTTCGGACAAGGGCGAAATCAAGGCCTACCAGTTCTATCCGGCCGTGATTCACTCGGCTGCGCGCCTGACCTACAACGAAGTGGCCGATATCCTCGGCAACACCGCCGGCCCGGAAGCGGCGCGTCGTCCGGCCATCGTGCCGCACCTGCTCAATTTGTACGATGTGTACCACGCGCTGCACAAGGCGCGCCAGGTACGCGGTGCGATCGACTTCGAAACCACCGAAACCTATATCGTCTGCAATGCGCTCGGCAAGATCGAAAAGATCATTCCACGCACCCGCAACGATGCGCACAAGGTCATCGAGGAATGCATGCTGGCAGCCAACGTCTGCGCGGCCGATCTCTTGATCCGCCACAAGCATCCGGGCACTTACCGCATCCACGCTTCGCCGACCAAGGAAAAGCTCACGCAAGTGCGCACCTTCCTCAAGCAGCTTGGCCTGAACCTGAACGGTGGCGACAAGCCGACCGCCAACGATTACGCCGAACTGATGAAGCAGATCAAGGACCGTCCGGACGCGTCGCTGCTGCAAACCATGCTGCTGCGTTCGATGCAGCAAGCGGTCTACAGCCCGGACAATATCGGCCACTTCGGCCTGGCGTACGAGGCGTATGCCCACTTCACCAGCCCGATCCGCCGCTATCCCGACTTGCTGACGCACCGCGCCATCAAGGCCATTTTGCTCGGTAAAAAATACGAGCCGAAGGGCATCGACCTGGCTGGCCTGAACACCACCGTGTCGAACGCCACGCGCAAGCAGCAGGCCAAGGACAAGGCCGACGGCAAGCAAAAGAATGAAAAAGACCTGACCATCTGGGACGCCTTGGGCGTGCATTGCTCGGCCAACGAGCGCCGCGCCGACGAAGCCTCGCGCGACGTCGAAGCCTGGCTCAAGTGCTACTTCATCAAGGACAAGCTCGGTGAAGAATTCACCGGCGTGGTCTCGGGCGTGACCACCTTCGGCATCTTCGTGCAGCTCGACGCGCTGTTCGTCGAAGGCCTGGTCCACATCACCGAACTGGGCACCGATTACTTCCAGTACGACGACGCGCGTCACGAACTGCGCGGCGAACGCACCGGCAAGCGCTACCAGCTGACCGACCGCGTGACGGTGCAGGTCTCGCGGGTCGACCTGGAGGCGCGCAAGATCGACCTGGTGCTGGCCGGTAGCAGCGTACAGGCCGATACCGGCGCCGGTAAACCGAAAAGCGCGGCGCACAAGGCGCTCGAGGCCAAGCCGGGCAAGTCGGGCCGCCAGTCGGGCAACGGCGCGGGCGGCGGCGCGGGCAACACGCCATCGCGTTATGAACTCGACGAGAGTGTCGACGCCGAAGCGTCGGGCGGCAAGCCAAAGCGCAGCAAGTCCGGTTCGACCACCAGCAAGGCGACCAGCCGTTCCGCAAAACCGGCGGGCAGCAGCAGTTCCAGCACCAAATCAACAAGCAAAACGAATAAGAGCAAGCGATAACACATGAAGAATAAAATGATTTTCGGGTTCCACGCGGTGACCTCGCGTCTGCGTCACGAGGCCTCGTCGGTGGAAGAAATTTTTGTCGATGCGACCCGCCAGGATCGCCGCATGCACGATCTGGTCGCCAATGCCAAGGCACTCGGCGTGCGCGTCATGCCGGTCGATTCGGCCCGCCTCGACAAGATCGTCGGAACCCGGCGCCACCAGGGCGTGATTGCCTTCGCCAGCCAGCTGGCGCTGGCGCGCAACCTCGATGAGCTGCTCGATGCGATCGAAGGTCCGCCGCTGCTGCTGATCCTCGACGGCATCACCGATCCGCACAACCTGGGCGCCTGCCTGCGCGTGGCCGACGGTGTCGGCGCGCACGCGGTCATCGTGCCGAAGGACCGCGCGGTGGGCTTGAACGCCACCGCGGCCAAGGTCGCCAGCGGTGCGGCGGAAACCGTGCCGTACATCACGGTCACCAACCTGGCGCGCACCATGCGCGAGCTCAAGGAGCGCGACATCCTGCTGATCGGCACCACCGACGATGCGGACAAGGGCTTGTATGAAGCGGACTTCTCCGGCCCGGCCGCACTGGTCATGGGTTCGGAAGGCGAGGGCATGCGCCGCCTCACCCGCGAAACCTGCGACGTGCTCGTTGGTATTCCAATGTTCGGCTCGGTCGAGAGCCTGAACGTCTCGGTGGCGTCGGGCGTCTGCCTGTACGAAGCACGCCGCCAGCGCATCGCGCGCGAAGGCTAAGTCTGAACCCCGCCACGCCGGCCCGGAACCTCCGCGCCGGCGTGGCGCACCTCCTTGCTTGCAAATTCCCATCTTGTGGACGCTGTTTTTGCCTTTAGTGCAAGGACTGGCGCCGTTGGCGCACGCGGCGGGCATCATCTGCCTTGCCGCAATCGCCTTGATGCCAACCGGGCAAATTGAGCACACATAAGCGGGAGGCGGGCGGATACGCTACCATGCCTGTATCGCAACTGTTCCCACGTCCCTGTCTATGTTTTTACACCTGCGCGAAGATATCAAGAGCATCATTGAACGCGACCCGGCCGCCCGTAACGGATGGGAAGTATTCACTTGTTATCCCGGCTTTCAGGCCATCATGATGCATCGCTGGGCGCAGGCTTGCTGGACCCGCAAGCTGAAATGGATCGGCCGCTTCATTTCCTACGTGGCGCGCATCCTGACCGGCATCGAGATCCATCCGGGCGCCACCATCGGCCGGCGCGTGTTCATCGACCACGGCTTCGGCGTGGTCATCGGCGAAACCGCCGTGGTCGGCGACGACTGCACCATCTACCAGGGCGTGACCCTGGGCGGCACCTCGCTCAACAGCGGCACCAAGCGCCATCCGACCCTCGAGCGCGGCGTCATCATCGGCGCCGGCGCCAAGGTGCTCGGCTCGTTTACGGTGGGCGAGTACGCCAAGGTCGGCTCGAACGCGGTGGTGATCAAGCCGGTGCCGGCCGGCGCGACGGCGGTCGGCAATCCGGCCCACATCGTCCAGAAAGAGGTCGACACGCGCGCCAGCGCGCATCTGTTCTCGGCCTATGGCGTCACCCCGAACGGCGACGATCCGCTGTCGAAAGCCCTGCACGGGCTGATCAATCACGCGGCGCGTCAGGACGAACAGCTCGACCGCCTGATGGCGCTGATGAAGACGGCCGGAATCGCCTGCCCCAGCACGCCCGAGTGTGATAAATTGGATTCGGTAAAGCTCAATAAACTGGTCGAGTAAGGAAACAGACGCATGACACTAGCAGGTATGACACAAGAAGCAAACGGCGGCGCCGATGGCGCTGCCTTGCTGGACCCGTTCGAAATCCGCGTGCTGGCGGTGCTGGCCGAAAAAGAAGGCCTCACGCCCGACAACTATCCGATGTCGCTCAATGCCATCACCAACGGCTGCAACCAGCTCTCGAGCCGCGATCCGGTGATGCAGCTGTCCGACGAAACCGTGCAGGACGTGCTGCAGCGGCTGATGCAGCGCAAGTTCGTCAATGGCATCACCCAGGCGGGCGCGCGCGTGACCAAGTACGAGCACCGCATGCGCATCAAATGGTCGCTCGAACAGGACAAGCTGGCCGTGCTGACCATCCTGATGCTGCGCGGCTTGCAGACGGCGGGCGAAATCCGCACCCGCAGCGGACGGCTGCACGAATTCAAGTCGGTGGCCGATGTCGAGGCCTGCCTGCAGTTTTTGATCGACAAGTATCCGCCGATCGTGGCCCGCCTCGCGCTCGCGCCGGGGACCAAGGAGCCGCGCTACGGCCAGCTGTTGGGTGGCGACGCCGCGCTGGCGCAGCAGGAGTCCTCGTTCGGGGTGGTCAGCGCGCCGGCCCAGGGCAGCCGGGTGGCGCAACTGGAACAGGAAATGGCGGCCCTGCGCGCCGAGGTCGACGACCTCAAGCTGCAGTTCCTGGCGTTCAAGACGCAGTTCGAGTAAGCGCCGCCACCAAGGGCGGCGGGCAGGCGGCATGCCCGCCGCCAGGCGTCTATCCTTCGTCCTTGAAGCGGCGCAGGCGAATCGCCGCAGCGATCATCAGCAGGCCCGCCGCCGCACCGATCCACACGCCCGGCGTGGCCAGCGCGGCCCAGGCTTGCGAGAGCACATCCATGCCCGGCGCGTGCAGCATGGCGCCGGCCCGGTTGTGCTCGAACAACCAGCTGCCCGGCACCAGGCCCAGCAGCATGCGCCCGGCCACGTTGCTCGCCATCCAGGCGGACGCCGAGTTCATTCCCAGCACATAGCCGACCCATTTCACCAGCACCAGCGCGGTCAAGGGCAGCCCGACCGCCCACAGGAACGGTTTCGATCTGGCCCAGCTAGAGACCATCAGCAGCCAGCCGACCGTCGGCAGTGCGCACAGCACGTACACCGGCAGCACACCCACCGCTTGCAGGGGCAGCAGATACACCGCCTCCTTGCCCAGGATGGCGCCGAACACATTGACCCCGTGAAACAACGCCGCCGTGCCGATAATCAGCATCAACGCGAGCGAGGAGGCCAGGCTGATCCCGATCACGATCAGCGGCGCGGCCACGGTCACCATCAGCACTTTCGAGAGCACCGTCTGGGTATCGGACAGCGGCAGCGATTTCCAGAACAGGATGCTGCGGTCGCGCCGTTCGTCATGCAACGCGCCCAGGCAGTAAAAGAAGGTGGTCACGGCCAGCATCAGCAGCAGCGGCAGGCCGGCCCCGAGGCAGATGTTCGACAGCACGCTGGTGGCTTCCTGAACATCCTGCGCCGACATGCCGTTGAACACCGCTTGCATGTCCTGCATTTGTCCATTGAGATGCAGCTTGAAGGGGCTCTGGCCGCTACTCATGCCGTACACGACGGTAATCCCGGTCACCGCCACCATCACCATGCCGAGAATGAGCGGCGCCCAGAAAAACGCTCCCTTGTGCTCCCAGAACTCGCGCTTGAGCAACCATTTCATTGTGTTCATGCGTAGCTTCCTTTCATGGTGGCGACAAACAGATCGGCGACGCTGGGGTTGCGCGTTTCGCCGAGGACCTCCAGCTGCGCGCGCGCCACGCCGTCGAACAGCATCACCGACTTGCCGAACACATTGCGCTGGTCGATCGGCTGCAAGGCGCTGGCGGCGCTCACTTTGTCGGGCGCGACCATGACTTCGATGAAGCGCTCGCCGATCTCGTCCATCGACGCCGACAGCACGATCTTGCCGTCGCGGATGAACAGCAGGTCGGTGAGGATATGCTCGACTTCCTCGACCTGGTGGGTGGTGATGATGATGGTCTTGTCCGCATCAAAGTAGTCTTCCAGCAAGTTCTGGTAAAACTGCTTGCGGTAAAGGATGTCCAGGCCCAGGGTCGGTTCGTCGAGCACCAGCAGTTTGGCGTCGATGGCCATCACCAGCGCCAGGTGCAGTTGCACGATCATGCCTTTGGACATGGTCTTGACCTTCATCTCCGGCTTGAGCTTGGTTGCGGCCAGGTAGCGCTCTGCCTTGGCGCGGTTGAAGCGCGGATGCACGCCTTCGACGAAGTCGATCGCCTCGGACACGCGCAGCCAGCGCGGCAGGATCGCCACGTCGGCGATAAAGCAGACTTGCCGCATCAGCGCGTCGCGCTCGGTGCGCGGATCGAAGCCGAGCACCAACAGCTCGCCCGCGACATCGGTCAGGCCGAGCACGGCTTTGAGGGTGGTGGTCTTGCCCGAGCCGTTGGGGCCGATCAGGCCGACGATGCGGCCGGCCGGAATGGTGAAGCTGACATTGTCGAGCACCACCGCCGCGCCATAGCGCTTGCTCAGGTTGCGGGCGGTCAGGACGGCGCTCATGCGAGGCCTCCGTCTTGCGCGCGCAGCAACTGGTCAAGGTCCAGGCCGAGGCGGCGGATGCGTTCGAGCATGGCCGGCCATTCTTCGCGCATGAAGCGCTCGCGTTCGCTGGCGAGCAGTTTTTCGCTCGCGCCTTCAGTGACATACATGCCAATTCCCCTTCGTTTTTCCACGAGTTCCTCATCCACCAGTTCCTGGTAGGCGCGTGAGACGGTGATCGGATTGAGCTGGTACTCGGCCGCGACCTGGCGTACCGAGGGCAGGGCGTCGCCGGCCTTGAGGGCGCCGTCGAGCATCATGCCGATGACTTTTTCCTTGAGCTGGCGGTAGATGGGCGTGTTGTCGTTCCAGCCGCTGGTCATGGACGACCCTCCCGCTGATGTGGTGTTGCCTGGTGAGACATGAATCCTCCCTATTGGTGAGGTGATGAGGTGGTGATGTAGTTAACTATAACACTAAATATCTGAGTATCCTGCGTATGCATGCGAAAAAAAAACGCCCAGCCGCGCCATTCGAAATAGTTCTCCGAGTTAACCACTGCTTCCGCTCAAAAATTGTAATATTTGCCGCCCATTAATCAATAGAACAATCCAATGCCGCAAATTCGACCTCAGTCATCCTTTCCACGGCGGGGCGGGCGGCGCACCGTCGCACTGTTACTGGCGGCAACATTGAGCGCATGCGGCGGCGGCTCCGGGGGTTCTGCCGGAACGCCTGCGCAGCCGCCGGCACCGCCCGAGGCGCCGACGGTGACGCCACCGGTCAAAGTGTTGCCCACCGTACTGGCGGGCGCGCCATCGCTGCTGCAGACGCCGGGGGGCATGGCGGTCGATCGGGCCGGCAATACCTTCGTGCTCGACGCCGGACGTCAACTGATCCTCAAGATCACGCCGGATGGCACGGTCTCGACCCTCGCCGGTGCGGAGCTGGTATTCGGGAGCCAGGATGGGGTCGGGGCTGGCGCGAGTTTTCGCTTCAGTCATGAGTCCCGCATGCTGATCGACGCGGCCGGCAACCTGCTGGTCACCGATACTTGCAACAATACGATACGGCGCATCACGCCGGCCGGCGCGGTGAGCACGGTCGCCGGCCAGACCGGCTATTCGTGCGGGCTGCGCGATAATCCGCTCACGCCCGACCGCCAGCCGGTGCGCGGCCTCTTCCACCGTCCCGCCGCGATCGCGCTCGATACCAACGGCGACTACCTGGTGTTGTCCGGCATTCGGGCGCTGCAGCGTGTCACGCCGGCCGGCAAGGTCAGCACCGTCGACTGGGCTAGGGATGGCACGGCCGCGCGGCCAACCAGCCTGGCGGTTGGCGCTGACGGCGTCATCTATCTTGCCGACAGCACGCGCATTTACCGTGTCGAGTCCGGCGCAAGACTGCGCGTGCTGGCCGGCCAGCCGGTCAACGCGCTGGAAGACGGCCAGGGTGAGGCGGCCGGCTTCAACGTCGTGGGCGGACTGGTGGTGAACCAGGCGGGAGATGTGTTGATCGGCGACGGGGGGCGCTTGCGCAAGATGACCCCTGCCGGCATGGTCACGACGCTGGTCGGCGGAAACGGCAGTGGCGGGTGGCGCGACGGCGACGCAGGCAGCGCCCGTTTCTCGTCGCTGGGTGCGCTGGCGTTCGAGCCGGCCGGGCAGCTTATCTGGCTCGACGTCGGGGCGCGCAGCGTGCGCAGGATTTCGCCCGCCGGCTACGTGACGACGCTGGCCGCCACACCGTCCACCATCGGTTCGGTTGACGGCGTCGGCGCGGCCGCGCGCTTTTCCGGCGTGACCCACGTGGCCAGCGATTCCAAAGGCAATCTGTACGTGGCTGACCGCCAGCGCCACGTGATCCGGCGCGTCAGCCCCAACGGCGAAACGACCGTGTTTGCCGGTGTGCCGGGCGTGCAGAACAATACATCGACAGGCGCTTTCAGGGCTGATGCGTTTGACACGCCCGACAGCATCGCGATCGATAGCAAGGATGTGATGTATGTGATCGACGCCCAGCGCATCGTCAAGGTCAAGGGCGGTGCGATGACCACCTTGTTCACCCTGGGTAAGGAAATCGGCTTCACCTACGATGTGGCGGTCGATCTGGATGGCAATCTTGCAGTGGCCGGTTCATACAAGGCGCTCATCCTGGCGCCGTCGGGCAAGATCATCCGCGAGATCGGCGTGAGCGATTTCTCGCGTGAGCTGGACGCCAACCGCGGGGGAGCGCTCCCCACTCCGCGCGGCGTCGCCTTCGACCGTGCCGGTAACCTGTACCTGGCCGATGCGTACGGCCACGTCATCTTCAAGGTCGCGAAAGACGGGCCGCTGTCCGTATTCGCCGGGACGTCCGGCATCGCCGGCGACCAGGACGGCGCGCCTGGCAAGGCCAGCCTGGGGTTCTACTCCCAGGTGCAGATGACGTTTGTACCGAATGGCGACATGTACATGACCGGTCACGGAAAATTGCGCAAAGTAAGCCCCGATGGCACGGTATCGACCCCGGCGCTGGCCTGGGGCGACCCGAGCCTGATCAGCATCACGTATAGCAATGGCCTGCTGAAAGGCATGACGCGCTATGCCGTGATGCAAACCCCGCTGCCGCAGTAGGCGTTCAGCACCGGCAAGCCGGGCGTATCGCCACTGCGCCTACTTGCCGACCTTGCCCGGCAGGCTCAAGGTGCCCGAGGCCACCTTGAACACATTCGCCACGCACAGCAACGGGCTGTGTACGCTGGCGTTGACGCGCAGCGCCGCCGTTACGCCGTCGAAGCTGGCATCCGTCAGGACGCCCACGTCGTCGAACGGCACCCGTACTTCCAGCGTGGACTCCTTGAATACCGGGCTGTAGCCGGGGCTGTCGATCAGCAGCGGCAGCCCGGGCCAGGTCTTGGGCAATGCCGGCGTTGCGCCGGCCGGGATGTCGACCACTTTCAGCGCGCCTTTGCCGCAGGCCTCATCCGCTTTCAGCACCACCCAGTGCGAATGCCACAGATCGCCATCGTTGTCGAGCTTGCCGTCGCCGTTTTCATCGTACAGTGGCGTGTCGTCGAAGTCGGGATGCGAGGTCACCGCGAATGCGAGGATGCCGGCGCCCTTGTCGAAACCGACCACAGATGGATCGAGCGAGGTCGGCCAGACGTACGAAAACACGCTGCTGCCGGCCAGTTTGCCGGTCGCGGACGGACGCGACTGGCCCGCCTTGCCGGAGACGGCAATATGAAAAACCGCCGTCCTGCCTTCCCGTGCGATCCTGGTATGCACGATGTCGAATGGCGCGTTGACCGCCTTGGCCGGTGCGCTGTGGATGCCGTCTTTGTGGGCGTCGTTGCCCTGGTGCGCGTGCGCCGTGACTGCCGACAAAAGGAGGGTGGCGCCAAGCGCTGGTGTAAGGAATTTCATTTTTTCTCCAAAAGAGGATGATTGTTCAGATACGGCAGGGGCCGTCGTCGCAGTGCGGCTGCGCGAGCGTTTCCGCCACCAGCCGGGCGATCAGCGAACCGGCCTGCATGTCGGGCACCACGCCGAGCATCGTGTGGCGCAACACGCCGTGGCGGTCGAACAGCAGCAAGGTCGGCGTGCCGCGCAGCTGGTAGCGTTCCATCGTCAGGGGCACCGGCCCCCGCTCCGACGGCTGGTCGATCCCGACCGGGAAGTCGATCCGGTATTCGTGGATGAACGCTTGCAGCGCCGTGCGGCCCATGGCGGCGTGGTGTTCGAACACGGTGTGCAGCCCGAGCACTTCCACCTCGTCGCGGGCGAACGTCTTCTGGATCTGCTTCGCCTGCGGAATGCCGTGCGACACGCAGCTGGGGCACAGCATCTGGAACGCGTACAGCGCCACGACCTTGCCGCGCAAACCGGCAAGGCTGACCGGGCCGGATGCGTTGAGCCAGGCCGTCGCCTGGAACTCGGGTGCGCTCGCGCCCGTCATTTGGCGCGCAGTGCCACGTTCGGAAAATCGAGCGGCACTGCAAAAGCCACATTCACGTAGTTGGTGAACAGGTTCAGGGCGATGTGCGCCATGATTTCCATGATCTCGCCATCGCCGAATCCCGCCCGACGCAGGGCATCGACCTCGGCGGCGTCGACCTGGCCGCGCTGCCCAACCACGGCCAGCGCGAAGCGCAGGGCGGCGGCGCTCTTCGGATCGTCCGACTGGCCGGCCTGGGCGGCGCGCATGTCCGCGCTGCTGGCGCCGGCCTTGCGCCCGAGTGCCGTATGCGCGGCCAGGCAGTATTCGCAGTTGTTGAGGTCGGCGATGGCGACCGCGATCTGTTCGCCGAGCCTGGCGCCGAGCGTGCCGCCGCCCAGCGCGCCGAACGCCGCCCACATGCTGGCGAGCGCCGCCGGCGAATTGGCGACGGCGCGAAACATGTTCGGGGTGGCGCCGAAGGCGGCCTGGACCTGGTCGAGCAAGGGGGCCGAGGCGGCGGGTGCGTGCTCGAGGGTGAGAAGTGCGAGACGGGACATGATGTTTCCTTCATAAACAGGCCGGTTGAGAACATGAAAAGCGCGGCCTTGAACGCTTCTCAATAGGAGTCCTAACGATTTGACGCAAAAAAAAATTAAGCGAACGCGGCCCAGTTGCGGCGTTCGGTCGCCGGATCGGTCGGCTGATGCTCGGCGCAATCGATGCGCAGGAACGAAATCGGCAAGGCCGCCTTGACCAGCGCGCAATGATGCGGCGCCGCACTGCCGGGATTCACATTCGGCTCGAAGTAGCGGCACGAGAGGCAGGCGCGCAAGGCTGGAAAGCGTTCGCTTTTCTGCAATTGCGCGATCAGCTTGAACAGGCCGACCAGCAACTGGTCCTTGACCTGGGCATCGAGCGCGGCGGCGGCGTCATCGGCGAAACCGAGCGCCGACATCATTTTCTCGACCATCGCCTTGCCCTGCCCGGTCAGCCACAGCGCGCTGGCACGGCCGTCATCCTCGGCGCGGGCTTTGCGTACCAGGCCCTTGCCGACCAGGGCAGTGACCGAATCGCTGGCGCTGGCGGGGGACACCGACAACTGCGCGGCCAGCCACGACAGGCGCACGCCCGTGCTGCGGTCTTTCAGCAGTTGCAAAATCTCGGCCTGGGTCGGATTCAGGTTTTCCGCCGTGGCGAACTCCCACATGCCGGCGCGCAGCACGCTCGAGACCCGGCTGATCGCCACCACGATGCGAGCCGAAATGTCCGGTGTGCCGTCCCACGGCGTTTCAGGTTTGATGTCCATGCGACGCATCATAACACGTCCGGTAATGAAGTCAAGAGTCCTAACTAAATAGGAGGAATGAGAATGATTCTTCTTTTACCTAGTGCTGCCAGTCCAAAGTCGGTATATTCGCTATCCGAGACCCACTGACCAATGAATCAATGCGACACGAGCGCCTGTCATTCCCCCTGAGCACGGCGATGCGCCGCGGCGCCGCACTGCTTGCCTGCGCGCTGTTCACCGCCTGCGGGGGCGGCGGATCGGGCGGCCCGTCCGGCGCGCCCGCCACGCCGGACCTGCCGCCGCTAGCCGCCAAATGCGGCCCGGGCGCGACCGACTACGTGGCCGCCGGCGACCATGACATGGCCGCGCTCGGCATCACCTGCATGCAGTCTGTGCGCGCGGGCAAGGAAACCGTGCTGCAGGTGCCCAACGGCATGGCGATCGACAAGGCTGGCAACACCTACGTGCTCGACCGCGCCAAGCAAGTCATCTTCAAGTTCACGCCGTCGGGCGCGATGTCGGTGCTGGCCGGCGCGATTGCCCGCTACGGCAGCCAGGATGGCAGTGGCGGCGCGGCCAGCTTCAATTTCAATCACAAGTCGCGCCTCATTGTCGATACTGCCGGCAACCTGATCGTGACCGACACCTGCAACAATACGCTGCGCAAAATCACGCCGGCTGGCGTGGTCAGCACGCTGGCCGGCGCGGTCGAGCAGGTGTGCCTGCGCTCCAGTAACGAACAACTCACGCGCGACGGTAGCGGCGCGCAAGCGCTGTTCGACCGTCCGGCCGACATCGCGCTCGATATCAACGGCGACTACCTGGTGCTGGAAAACGCCGGCATCCGCCGCGTCACGCCAGCCGGCGTGGTCGGCCGCGTGAGCTGGACCCGCAACCCGGCCGAACAATGGGAACTGCGGCGGCCTAGCCGGATTGCCGTCACCGGCGACGGGACGCTGTATGTGTCCGAATTCCGGCAGATCTACCGCATCGCTGGTGGCATGGCCACCTTTGTTGCTGGTGGTAATTACGGAGAGGCGCGCGACGGCGTCGGCGCGGCGGCGGTGGTGATGGCGCCGCGCGCCATGGTGGCCGATGCGGCCGGCGACGTCTATTTCAGCGATGTCGACCTGCTGCGCAAGGTCAGCGCCGGCGGCGTGGTCACCACCGTGGCCGGCAACCGTGCCGGCGGCGCGGTGCGCGACGGCACCGGCGCGGATGCCCGTTTCTCTTACCTCGGCCCGCTCTTGATGACGGCGTCGGGCAATATCGTGGCGCTCGACAGCGGCGCGCCGTCGATCCGCAGCGTGACCCCGGCCGGCGTGGTGAGCACCTCGGCCGCGACCGCCGTGGCCGGCGGCAGCGTCGATGGCAAGGGCGGCGCCGCGCGTTTCAACCGGCAGGACGGCACGGCGGCCGATGCGGCCGGCAATCTGTACATTGCCGACCACGCCACCAACCTGGTGCGCATGGTCAGCCCCGACGGCACGGTCAGCGTGTTTGCCGGCAACGGCATGAAGGGCGCGACGTTCAAGCAGCCCTACAGCATTGCGATCAGCCCGAACGGCGCGGTGTACGTGGCCGATACGACCCAGATCGTCAGGATCGAGCGCGGCGCGACCACGGTGGTGCAGTCGTACACGCCTGAGAATGCCGACGTGGTCGATATCGCTGTCGATGCCGAAGAGAACCTGGCTATCGCCGGCACCACCTCGGTGCGCCAGGTGTCGCCATCGGGCAAGGTTACCAAGCTGATCGTCGATGTCGGCGGCGGCCGCGACGGCGCGAGCGACAATGCCTTGCGCCCGGCCAGTATCGCCTACGACCGCCCGGGCAACCTGTACGTGGCCGACGCGGCCAGCGTGGCCGTCTACAAATTGTCCAAGGCTGGCAAGCTGGCGCTGTTCGCCGGCTCGCCGTTCTGGATGGGCGACCTCGATGGCCCGGCCGGCAACGCCATGCTGGGTTTTCACGGGAATACGGAAATGGCGTTCGCGCCGAATGGCGATATGTACCTGAGCGGGCAGGGCTTGCTGCGCAAGGTCAGGCCGGACGGCGCCATGTCGACCCCGGCGCTGGCCTGGGGCAAGCCGGTGCTGGGCGGTATCGCTGTCGCCAATGGGACGCTGATCGGCTTGACGTCGTACGCGGTGGTGCAGACGCCGTTGCCGGCCGACTGAGCGGGTGAACAGAACGGCTGGGTCGGTCGACTCAGCCGGACTGATCGGCCGAAAGACTTGGAACGCCTGACAAAACCAGGTGCTTGTCCTGAGCGCAAGCACATCGTACAAACGCGAGTACTGCAAGCGGCCACAGCGAACGTTAAGCTGCTTACCCCACTATGTGAGAAACACGTCAGTGATCGAGCGAGCCGGCTGAAAGACTGGCTGTGAACAGCCTGTCGGCGATCTCGGCGACGCGTATTCCGTAGAGGCGCGCGGTTTCGAGGTCGCCGAACGACATCTCTTCCGGCGCGGCATCAGCAGGCGTCTGCGCCATCGGACCGAGGAACGAGCCCATGCGATTGATATCGTCGCGCTGGGATGCCTTGGTGTTGGATGATTTCATGCCCATGCCCACCCAGATCCCGCGATGCTGCGCGGCCAGCAGCGTGAAATACTGGAGCGTCGCCAGCTTGTCGCCATTGATGCTTGCGCTGTTGGTAAATCCGCCGAAGACCTTGTCCTTCCACACATCGGCAAACCACGGCTTTGACGATGCATCGGCAAATTTCTTGAATTGCCAGCTCGGCCCGCCCATGTAGGTCGGCGACCCGAGAATGATGTATTGCGCGGCGTCGATATCCGCCCACGCCTGGTCGGATAGATTGCCGTCGGCGTCAATCTGGAGCAGGCTTGCTTGGGCGCCCTCAGCCACGGCATCGGCGACCCGTTTGGTATGACCATAACCTGAATGGAAAATGACAACGCCTTTTGATTTTTGGGAATACATGCTCATGATAAGACTTTCAAGGTTGGTGGGTAATGCGTGAAGTAATCAGGGCGAGAAAGACCAGCATTGGGAACAGGGCATGCAGCCATTCCTGTTGAATCGCCAGGGTGAGGGCAGCGGCCGCCATGACGGCGCCTCCCAGCGCGATTCCCGCTGTATTGGTGATCCTTCGCGCCTGGAGAAACGCGCTCGATAGTTCGAGCAAACCAGTGGCGTCATGCATCCACCCGGGGTATCCCCATCGCCGGTATTGCGCGAGCAGCGGGGCAGTGGCGAAAACATTGAGCAGCCCGGCGCATACGAAGAACGCGACCAAAACCCACTTCAACGATCCACGCCAGGAGACGGTTTTCAAGATAAATTCCTTCTTCGACGAAGTGCTCATGACGATGCCGTCTGGCGTCCCGTGGACGCATCCGCGCCAGGCTTGAGCTGTACGCCGGCGGGCATGCGCGTCGCTGCAGTCCGCTCGAGCATCCAGCCCGGATATTCCGGCGTGAGCTTGCTGACGCTGTCGAGTTGGGAGAGATCATCGGCGTCGAGCTCCAGATTCATGGCGCCGAGATTCTGTTCAAGCTGATCCAGACGCTTTGCACCCATCACGACGGACGTGACGAAGGGCTTCGCCAGTACGTAGGCGAGGGCGACGCTTGCCACGTTCGCCGCATGCTTCTCGGCGATGGTACGCATTGCCGCCACGCAGGCCCAGGCTTTGTCGTTATCGACAGGAGGAAAATTGAACGTCGCGCGCCGACCCTGATTGATCGAATCGGGACCAAATTTACCGGACAGCAGGCCGCCTGCCAGCGGCGACCAGGCCAGCAGCCCCATCTTCTCTTCGCTGACCATCGGCGCCAGTTCACGCTCGACATCGCGGCCTGCGATCGAATAATAGGCTTGCACGGTTTCGAAGCGTCCGTACCCTCGTCGCTCGGCAATGCCATTCGCCTTGGCGATGCGCCAGGCTGGCCAGTTCGAGACGCCGGCATGACGCACGAGTCCACGCGACACCAGGTCATCGAACGCGCGCAGCGTTTCTTCAAGGGGGGTCACCGGATCGTTGGCATGCACTTGGTAGAGGTCGATGTACTCTGTCTGCAGGCGCGCCAGGCTGGCCACGACCGCGTCCATGATGTGTCCGCGCGATGCGCCGCGGTCGTTCGGTCCGGCGCCCGACGGATTGAATACTTTGGTTGCGATAACCACATCTTTGCGCGCCACGCCAAGATTTTTCAAAGCCTGGCCCAGCATGCGCTCGGCATGGCCGTGGGTATAGACATCGGCGGTATCGAAGAGATTGACCCCTGCGTCAAGACAGCGCTGCACGATCTTGTCGGCCGTCGCTTGATCCATTCCGGCGATATCGTGATACAAGCCTGCCTGCCCCGGAGGACCGAAGGTCATTGTGCCGAGGCACAGCTCGGACACGAACAGCCCTGTGTTACCCAATTGTTTGTAGCGCATTATCGCCTCGAAAAGTGTAGGGGGCCTACTTGGTGGCCCCAAGCCTTCACTATGCCCGCTGCGACTTTTTCTATAAAGTGCTCCTATGGAAACTCATTGTTATCAAAAAATATGACAATACAAAACCTTGAAGCGTTGGCGATTTTTGTTCGCATCGCGGAAATGGGCAGCTTCACCCACGCCGCTGAGAGCATCGGCATTCAGAAAGGCCGGGCGTCGACCGTGGTCCGCCAGCTGGAGGCGCAATTGGGCGTGCGCCTGTTACACCGTTCGACCCGGACGGTGCAATTGAGCGAAGACGGGCGCAGCTTCTATACGCGTGCATGCGCTTTGCTCGCCGATGCCGAGGATCTGGGTTCCATGTTCACCGGACGCGACGCACCGCTGAGCGGCCGTCTGCGCATCGACTTGCCCACCGAATTAGCCCGTACCACGGTCATGCCCGCCTTGCCGGCTTTCCTGGAACGCTATCCGGGCATTGAGATGGAGATATCGAGCACTGACCGGCGCGTCGATCTGGTGCAGGAAGGGATCGATTGCGTGCTGCGCGTTGGCCCCATCGTCGACGACACGCTGGTGGCACGCCCCTTCGGGGACCTTCCGATGGCGAACGCCGCGAGTCCGGCTTATCTTGAGCGGCGTGGCATACCTCGCACCCTGCACGACCTGCTCGCGCACGGACATCGCATGGTGCATTACACGCCGACCCTGGGCAGCCGGCCATTCGGCTGGGAATATCCGGACGGCGACGGCTTTGCCACGCTCGCGCTGCCCGGCGCGGTTAGCGTCAACAACGTCCAGGCTTATCATGGTGCGGGACTGGCCGGCCTCGGACTGATTCAGGCCGGGCTGACCAGCCTGAAACCTTATCTTGCCAGCGGCGAACTGATCGAGGTGCTGCCGGGTTTGCGGCCGGCGCCGTTGCCGGTATCGGTCGTGGTAGCGCATCGCCAGAACCTGTCGCGCCGCGTCCGCATTTTCATCGAATGGCTCGAACAGATCCTGCAGCCAGACTTGGAACGGTCACCGAAGGCGGAGCCAGTCTCATCATGTGGGCTTGACGCTTCCATTCATGAGGCCAAGCTTGGACGCGATCACGGTGTTTGAACGCTTACCAGCAGTTAAAGGGCTTTCCGGGCGTGCGCGCAAACATCCGGATAGGCAGCACGCCGATCGCGCGTACGCATCGGGCGATATGGCGTGGCGTCGCGTGAAAGGCCCGGCCGATGGCCTTGGGCCCTTGCGCGCACCCTGGGATGGTTACACCGATTTCGCAGATTGCGCATGCGGCACGAGCGACCAGCAGGCATCCATCAAGCCTTCCTCTCGCTTGGCCTGCTCGCTCATCTGTTGGCGGTATGGCGACAGCTTGTGCCAGGCGCTCTTGGCCGAACGACTCAGCCGAACGACTCAGCCGAACGACTCAGCCGATCACCTTGCCGTCCAGGTCATGGCGCGTGATGGCGCCGCCGTCGCCGATGGCGATCCAGCCGCCGCGCGGCGGGTCGGCGTCCGGCTCCCAGTCCGGCAGCACGTAGCGGCGCTTGCCGTCGTGCTGGTGCAGGGCGGGGCGGTGCGTATGGCCGTGGATCAGCACGTCGGTGCCGGTGGCGGCGAACAGCGCGTCGATCGCCTGCGGCGTGACGTCCATGATCTCCATGGTCTTGGTGCTGTGCGCTTCCTTGCTGCCTTCGCGCAGGTTGGCGATGATGGCCTTGCGCTGCGCCAGCGGCATGGCCAGGAATTGCGCCTGCCAGGCCGGCTGGCGCACCTGCTGGCGAAATGCCATGTAATTGATGTCGTCGGTGCATTGGGCGTCGCCATGCACGAGCACGATTTTCTGCCCGCCGATGTCGGCAATGTGCGGCTCGGCCAGCAATTGCATGCCGGCGGCGTCGGCAAAGGCCTGGCCCACTAAAAAGTCGCGGTTGCCGGCGATCCAGTAGACCGGAATGCCGGCATCGCTGACGGCGCGGATGCCGGCGGCGATGCGGCGGTGCAGGGGCGCGTCGAGATCGTCGTCGCCGGCCCAGTATTCGAACAGGTCGCCGAGAATATACAGCGCGCGCGCCGCCATGGCGCGTTCTTCCAGGAAAGCGAAGAAGGCGTCCACGGTGTACGCATGCGCCTCCTGCAAATGCAGGTCGGAGATCAACAGCGCGAGCGTTCGCGCGGGCAGGGTCATTCGGCCGCCGCCGGTGGGGTGTGCTCGCGCTTCATGCTTTAAATGACTTCGATTTTTTCGATGATCACTGGCTCGAGCGGCACGTCGCCGCTTTTGGTCTTGACCTTGCGGATGGCGTCGACCACTTCCTTGCCTTCGGTGACTTTGCCGAACACGGCATAGCCGAAGCCGTCCTGGCCCGGATAGTCGAGGAAGCTGTTGTTCTTGACGTTGATGAAGAACTGCGCCGAAGCCGAATGCGGGGCCGAGGTACGGGCCATTGCCAGGGTGTAGGTGTCGTTCTTGAGGCCGTTGCTGGCTTCATTTTCGACGGTTTGATCGGCTGGCTTCTGGCGCATGTTCGGCTCCATGCCGCCGCCCTGGATCATGAAGTCGGCGATGACGCGGTGGAAAATGGTGTTGCTGTAATGGCCCTTGGCGACATAGTCGAGGAAGTTGGCGACCGTTTTCGGCGCTTTCTCAGCGTCGAGCTCGGCGGTGATGTTGCCCATGTTGGTGGTAATCAGAATAGCCATGTGTGTTCCTGTTGGTTGAGTTACTAATGGAAGTATTTTCCAGCGCCGCTATTTTACGGGAATCGCGAAAATTCAGGGCTTGACGATGGTGGCGGACTTGATCACGATCGGCGTTACCGGCACGTTCTGGTTGCCGCGCACGTCGTCGACCATCACGCCCTTGATCTTGTCGACCACTTCCTGGCCGGAAATGACCTTGCCGAACACCGTGTAGCCGAAGCCGTCGCGGCCCGGATAGTCGAGGTTGGTGTTGTCGGCGACGTTGATGAAAAATTGCGAGGTGGCCGAATTCGGATCTTGCGTGCGCGCCATGGCGACCGAGTAGGGTACGTTCAGCAAGCCATTCTTGGCTTCGTTCTCGACCGGCTTGTTGGTGCGGCGCGGCAGCATTTTTTCGTCCATGCCGCCGCCCTGGATCATGAAGTCGTTAATCACGCGGTGGAAAATCAAGCCCTTGTAATGCCCGCTTTTGACGTACTGCAAAAAATTGGCGACCGTTTTCGGCGCCTTGGCCTGGTCCAGTTCGAGCACGATCTCGCCCATGCTGGTCTTGAGCGACACTTGCGGCGTTTCGCTCGCGAGTACGGCGGTGCTGAGGGTCAGGCCGGCGAAGAGCGTGAGAAAACGTGCCACCAGGGGCATGCGGAACATTAACGAATCTTGCATTTGGAATCCTTGACGTGAAGTGCTTGTTGTTATATGGACGGAAGGCTGTCAAGCCTTTACCGCAAAAATAAACCTGATCCATATGCGGCCAGCCGGTATTTTAACAATGCTATACTTTGTACAGAACGTCCCATTCTATCAAAGAAGAACAAGACAGAGGGCTCCGACGATCTCGATGCAAACCACGCCTGACCGGCGCGCGCCCACCGCGGCGATCGCGCCCGGTTGTCGTTTTGCCCGAGCGCGGCGCGCGCTGTAACGAGTAAGAATCTGATGAGCCAATTAAAGATCTACAACACGCTTGCGCGTGAAAAACAGGTATTCACCCCCATCGAGCCAGGTAAAGTCGGCATGTACGTGTGCGGGATGACCATCTACGACTACTGCCATATCGGCCATGCGCGCATGATGATGGCGTTCGACGTCATCTACCGCTGGCTCAAGGTGTCGGGCTACCAGGTCACGTACGTGCGCAACATCACCGATATCGAAGACAAGATCATCAAGCGCGCCGTCGAAAACGGCGAGTCGATTTTCTCCTTGACCTCGCGTTTCGAAAAGTACATGGACGAAGACACCGCCGCGCTCGGCATTTTGCCGCCCGACGTGGTGCCGCACGCCACCGCCTATGTGCCGCAGATGCTGTCGATCATCGCCCAGCTCGAACAGAAGGGCCTGGCCTACAAGTCGGACGATGGCGACGTCAATTTTTCGGTGCGCAATTTCCCCGGCTACGGCAAGCTGTCCGGCAAGTCGCTCGACGACCTGCGCGCGGGCGAACGGGTCGACGTCAACGCCGGCAAGCGCGATCCGCTCGACTTCGTGCTCTGGAAGGCCTCCAAGGAATCCGAGCCGGACGAAGTCAAATGGGACTCGACCTGGGGCAGCGGCCGTCCGGGCTGGCATATCGAGTGCTCGGCCATGTCGTGCGCGACACTCGGCCAGCACTTCGACATCCACGGCGGCGGCGCCGACCTGCAGTTCCCGCACCACGAGAACGAGATCGCCCAGTCGGAAGGCGCCTTTGGCCATCCGATGACCAATTACTGGGTACATAACGGCTTCGTGCGCGTGGTCAACGAAGAGACGCAGGTTGCGGAAAAGATGGGCAAGTCGCTCAATAACTTCTTCACGATCCGCGACGTGCTCAAGCTGTATGACGCCGAAGTGATCCGCTTCTTCATCTTGCGCGGACACTACCGCAGCCCGCTGAACTACGGCGTTGCCAATCTCGAGGACGCGAAGTCGGCCCTGACGCGCCTGTACACCGCGCTGGCCGGGATCGACAGCGGCGCCGCTGCGCCCGAGGTCGACTGGAACGAAGCGCATGCCATCCGTTTCCGCGAGGCGATGGACGACGACTTCAACACCCCGATCGCGATCGCCGTGCTGTTCGACCTGGCCACGGAACTGAACAAAAGCAAGTCGGCCGAGTACGCGCGCCAGTTCAAGGCGCTCGCCGCCGTGCTGGGCCTGCTCGAACGCAGCCCGCAGGCATTCCTGCAGGGCGGCGTGGAAGAGGGCGGCATGGACGAGGCCGCCATCGTGGACGCCATCGCGCGCCGCGGCGAGGCCAAAAAGGCGCGCAACTTCGCCGAGTCCGACAGCATTCGCGCCGGCTTGCTGGCGGCCGGCATCGTCCTCGAAGACAAGCCGGACGGCACAAGCAACTGGCGCCGTGCATGATGGCCCCAACCAAGGAAACGGCGGGGACCACCCCGCCGCCGCTGGATGTGCCCGCGTACTGGGAACAGGCCAAGGTCGAACTCATGAAGCGCGACCGCATCATGAAAAAGCTGATCCCGCAGTTCGGCGACCTGCACCTGGTCGGCCACGGCGATCCGTTTACGACCCTGGCGCGCTCGGTGGTGGGCCAGCAGGTCACCACCAAGGCCGCTGACGCCGCCTGGAACAAGCTCTTGCTGGCGTGTCCCAAGATCAACCCGGCCCAGGTGATCAAGGCTGGCGCCGAGCAACTGTCGGCCTGCGGCCTGTCCAAGCGCAAGACCGAATACATCCTCGACCTGGCCGACCATTTCAAGGCCAAGCGCGTACACGCGAACCAGTGGGCCGAGATGGATGACGAAGCCGTCATCGCCGAGCTGGTGCAAATTCGCGGCATCGGACGCTGGACAGCGGAGATGTTTCTGATATTTAATCTGCTGCGGCCGAATGTCTTGCCGCTGGACGATCCTGGTTTGATCCAGGGCATCAGCCAGAACTACTTTTCCGGCGAACCTGTATCACGTAGCGATGCGCGCGAGGTCTCGGCCAATTGGGAACCGTGGAGAACGGTCGCTACGTGGTATTTGTGGCGTAGCCTCGATCCGGTTCCGGTAGAATAGCGCCTGTAGCGGCCGTGCGGTGGGGTATGCTGCGGCCAGAATTTACCCGGAGGTACAATGATTAAAACAACTTTCCTCAATTTTGAGCAGCCAATTGCAGAGCTCGATTCCAAAATTGAAGAGCTGCGCTTCGTCCAGGACGATTCGGCTGTCGACATCTCCGAAGAAATCGACCGCCTGGCCAAGAAGAGCCAGCAACTGACCAAAGATATTTACGCCAAGCTCACGCCGTGGCAGGTGTCGCAGATTGCACGCCATCCACAACGTCCGTACACCATGGACTACGTGAACGAAATCTTTACCGACTTCCACGAACTGCACGGCGACCGCTCCTACGCGGACGACCTGTCGATCGTCGGCGGCCTGGCGCGCTTTAACGGCCAGGCCTGCATGGTGATCGGCCACCAGAAGGGGCGCGACACCAAGGAGCGCGCCCTGCGCAACTTCGGCATGCCCAAGCCGGAAGGCTACCGCAAGGCCATGCGCCTGATGAAACTGGCCGAAAAATTCGGCCTGCCGATCTTCACCTTCGTCGACACGCCCGGCGCCTTTCCCGGCATCGACGCCGAAGAGCGCGGCCAGTCCGAAGCGATCGGCCACAACCTGTATGTCATGGCCGAACTGAAAGTGCCGCTGATCGCCACCATCATCGGCGAAGGCGGCTCCGGCGGCGCGCTGGCGATCGCCGTGGGGGATGCGGTTCTCATGCTCCAGTACGCTACCTACTCGGTCATTTCGCCCGAAGGCTGCGCCTCGATCCTCTGGAAAACCTCCGAGCGCGCCGCCGACGCCGCCGACGCGCTGGGCCTGACCGCGCACCGCCTCAAAGCCATGGGCCTGATCGACAAGATCATCAACGAGCCGCTCGGCGGCGCCCACCGCGATCCGAAGAACATGGCCGTCATGCTCAAGCGCGCGCTGGCCGACACCTTGCGCCAGTTCCAGGGCATGAAAACCAGGGACTTGCTCGAAGCGCGTCACAACAAGTTGATGAGCTACGGCAAATTCAAAGAAACGACGCCGGCCGAAGAGTGAAGCAGACCAGCAACGCAGCGCTTGCAGCGCAGTTTGCGCAGGCGCTTGACGCGTTGCGGGCACAAGGCGCTTCGCCCTCGGTGGCGATCGCCTACAGCGGCGGGCTCGATTCCTCGGCCCTGCTGCACCTGGCGACGCAGTACGCCGCCGCCAGCGATGTTCCCCTGTTTGCCTTCCACGTCCACCACGGCATCAGCCCCAACGCCGATGCCTGGCTGGCGCATTGCGAAGCGCGCTGTGCTGGCCTGGGCGTGAGGTTCGCCGCGCGCCGCGTGGTGCTGGAAAAATCCAAGTCCGGTGTCGAAGCGGCCGCCCGCAAGCTGCGTTACGCGGCCTTGGGCGAGCTGTGCCGCGAGCACGGCGTGCGCCTGATGCTGACCGCCCACCACCTCGACGACCAGGCCGAAACCGTGCTCTTGCAATTGCTGCGCGGCTCCGGCACGGCCGGCCTGTCGGGCATGGATGCGGCCAACGCCGCGCCCGAACTGCTCGGCAATCCCGACCTGGTGATGGCGCGTCCCTTGCTGCCGGTGTCGCGCCAGCAGCTCGAAGCCTACGTCGCCGCATTCGCGCTGGCCTGGGTCGAAGACGAATCGAACACCCACCCGCGCTATGCCCGCAACGCCCTGCGCCACCAGGTGATGCCGGCGCTGGCGGCGGCCTTTCCCGGTTACCAGGAACGCTTTGCCCGCAGCGCCGCGCACGCACAGTCGGCCCAGCGCCTGTTGAATGAGCTGGCCGTGCAAGACCTGGCCGGCTGCCTGGTCGAGGAGTGCATCGACGTGGCCAAACTGCGTTCGATGAGCCTGGACCGCGCCTACAACATGCTGCGCTACTGGTTCGGCCTGCGTTCGCTGCGCATGCCCTCGACCGCCTGGCTGACCGAAATGGTGACCCAGCTGGTCGAAGCGCGGCATGACGCGCAACTGCTGGTGACGCATCCCGACTGCCACATCCGGCGCCACCGCGACCGGCTGTACATCACGCCCAAGCTGGCCGACCTGGCCGGCCAGCGCGATCCGGACGACGCGGGACTTTTCGTCAAGGAAGGCGAGCGCTTCACCTGGAACGGCGAAGCGAGCATGGCCTTCCCGGCCTACGGCGGCGTGCTGCATTTCGACGCGGCCGGGCAGGGCTTCGACAGCGCCTGGCTGCGCGCGCAAGCCTTGCAGATCGACTTCCGCAAGGGCGGCGAGCGCCTGAAACCGGCGGCGAATCGCCCCACGCGCCCGCTCAAATACCACTACCAGGCCTGCAATGTCCCCGCCTGGGAGCGCGAGCGCCTGCCGGTGGTCAGCAGCGGCAAGGATTTGCTGTTTGCCGCCGGCATCGGCATGGATTGCCATCACTTCGGGGACGTTTCCGGCCCCTTGGTCAGCCTGCGCTGGGAAGCCCGCAATGCCTGTTGACTATGCAAAAACGTTATTTCTATATACCAATAACGTATAAATTTGTCCACAGACTGCCTTGTTTTTTTGCATCGCAGCATGTAGAGTAAAGCCCTCCTTTTTCATTAACCGAGCGGAAACTTCACTCTTATGGCTTTAATCGTCCACAAATATGGCGGAACGTCGATGGGCTCGACCGACCGCATCAAGAACGTCGCGGCACGCGTCGCCAAGTGGCATGACGCGGGGCACCAGATCATTGTTGTACCATCGGCAATGTCGGGCGAAACCAATCGCCTGATTGGCTTGGCCAAACAACTGATGGAACAGCCTGATCCGCGCGAACTGGACATGATTGCCTCCACCGGTGAACAGGTTTCCGTTGGCTTGCTGGCGATGGCGCTGCTGGCGATCGGTAAACCGGCGGTCTCGTACGCCGGCTGGCAAGTCGCGATCAAGACCGACTCGTCGTTTACCAAGGCGCGCATCGAATCGATCGACGACGCCAAGGTCAAGGCCGACCTGGATGCCGGCAAGATCGTGATCATTACCGGTTTCCAGGGCGTGGATGCGAACGGCAACATCGCCACCCTGGGTCGCGGCGGTTCGGATACCTCGGCGGTGGCCATCGCAGCGGCGGTGAAGGCGCAGGAATGCCTGATTTACACCGACGTTGACGGCGTGTACACGACCGATCCGCGCGTGGTGTCGGAGGCGCGCCGCCTCAAGACCATTACCTTTGAAGAAATGCTGGAGCTCGCTTCGATGGGCTCCAAAGTGCTGCAAAGCCGCTCCGTGGAATTCGCCGGCAACTACCGCGTGCCAACCCGCGTCCTGTCGTCGCTGACCGATCCCCTGATGCCGCTCGAAGAAGAAGCCAGCTCGGGTACCCTGATTTCGTTTGAGGAAGATACAAATATGGAACAAGCTGTCATCTCCGGCATCGCATTCAACCGCGATGAGGCCAAAATCACCATCCTCGGCGTGGCGGACAAGCCGGGCATCGCCTACCACATCCTGGGGCCGGTGGCCGACGCCAACATCGAAGTCGACATGATCATTCAGAACCAGTCGGTCGAAGGCAAGACCGACTTCACCTTCACGGTCTCGCGCGGCGAGTATGTGAAGGCGATGGGCGTGTTAGAGGGCGTCAAGAACGACATCGGCGCGGCCAGCATTTCGGGCGACGCCAAGGTGTCGAAAGTGTCGGTGGTGGGCGTGGGCATGCGCAGCCACGTCGGCGTGGCCTCGCAGATGTTCCGCACCCTGGCGGAAGAGGGCATCAACATCCTGATGATCTCGACGTCGGAGATCAAGATCTCGGTGCTGATCGATGAAAAGTACATGGAACTGGCCGTGCGCGCCCTGCACAAGGCCTTCGATTTGGAAAAAGCATAATATTTCCAAAAAATGGATGCGGATCATTGCAAAATCCACGCCCAGCCGGTATGATCTTGGTCTTCTGATCTGGTGAAACTACTGGGCGGAATGGAGATGTGGCCGAGTGGCCGAAGGCACGTCCCTGCTAAGGACGCATATGGGGTAACCTGTATCGTGAGTTCGAATCTCACCATCTCCGCCAGAATCCTGTCCAGCTTGTGCCTGGACTGTCAAGAAACCCGCAGCGCTCGTCATGAGCCTGCGGGTTTTTTGCATTTGTTGCCCGGTTTGCAGCGGGAAAATGGTAAATTTTTCGCTGCGGGGGGCGTTTCGGCCCTGTTCGGCGCGGCGGGAATCCGGTATGATCTTGGTCTTCTGGCTTGGCAATACTGTGTAGGCCAGAATGGAGATGTGGCCGAGTGGCCGAAGGCACGTCCCTGCTAAGGACGCATATGGGGTAACCTGTATCGTGAGTTCGAATCTCACCATCTCCGCCAGAACAAGAAAAAGCTCCCGCGAGGGAGCTTTTTTCGTTGGGCCATTCACACGCGCCCGTTCGTTTAGTGCAGCCGCGCCGGGGGCGCGGGTTGCAGAAAGGCGCGATGCGGCTAAACGCCGCCGCGATATGCATCAGGCGGAGATCATACAAAGACTGATTTCCGATGGCTGCTTGGTGAGTACGGCGTAGCTGCTCTTAGCGCCGTCTCCTCAATACCGTCCCCTGTCAGGAGCGCAGCCTTTCCATATCCCGTATCAGTTCACTGAGAACGATGGCGTCGAGCGTGGCCAGACTGGCCACGACCGGCACTTCACCGTGCCGGTCCGTCACCCCCACAATCAGCTTGCCCAGCGTCTGCTCGGGAAATTCACCCGGATTATTCGCCATCAGCCCCGGAGTCAGATCCAGCTGCGCCGCGCGTCCCCCGCCGAGCGGCTTGTTGACATTCCAGATCGCGCCGCCGTCCCAGGCGCGGCCGCGCCGCCAGCCCTGGTTTTCCAGCCCGAGAACGCGGCCGCTCGCCACCACCACGCCAACCCAGCGCTCGAAGCTGCCGGCCGCCAGTTCGGCGGCGCTGGCCGTATGCACGTCGCGCCCGATCTGGGCGAACGGCTGCAACAGTTCATAGTCGGCGAACAACTGACCGAACGCCGCCGCATCCGCCGCCGGCAAGTCCAGCGCATGCGCAATGCCGATGCGCACGTCATCGCCTTCGGGCAGCGCGAACGGCGCGTCGGCGCTATCGGTAAAACTGCCGTCGGCAGCGACCCGGAAGCACGCCAGCAGGTTCGCGTCGCCCCCATGTACGCTCCACACCAGCCGCTGCACCAGATGGCGCACCAGCCGATGCCCGGCCAGGCACTGGCGGAATACCTGCGCGCTCCAGCGGCGCTGCGTACACATGGCCGCTTCCAGCCGGCGCACCTGCTGCGCGGCGATGGTGCGCGCATCCTTCTTGAGCGCCTTGAAGCGCTCCACCGCCGCCGCCGACAGTGCCTTGTCGTCGGCCTTGTTCGGCTTGGGCAGGTCCGCCAGGCGCAGCTTGGCGCCGTCGCGCACGAACGGCATGAGCGTCTCGTCGAAGCCGACGCGGAACTGGCGCGGTCCGAAGTCGAGCAGCAAGGTGCCGTCCTCGCCCAGGCCCAGGTCGGGCGCGAGGCGGTCTTCCAGTTCTTCCACGCCGAGGCCGCGCGCGTCGGCGATCTGCGCGATTTTTTCACGCGCGCGATCCTGCAAAGCCTTGAACTTGAGCTTCTGCGCGATGCCGTTCAAGAGCATCAGCGCGGTGTCGCTGCCGATGGCGGCCAGCACGTCCAGCCCCGCCACGGCGCGCTGGTGCTGACTCTCTCCGGGCCAGCTGCGCACGCAGGCAGTGAGCTTGCGGGCACTGTCGTCATTGCCGATCAGGCCGAGCGCGCCCATGCCCCAGCCCTCCTTGGGCGGACCGCCGGCGCCGACCCACGCCAGGAATAGCTCCCATGCGAAGTCGGCCAGCGACTCGGCCGTGCAGGCGCGCATGACGTCGGCGATGCCGGCGTATACACCGTCGTCGGTGGGAAAGCGCAGCATGCAACCGAGTTGTTCGATGGCGCTGTCGGGCAGTGCTTTTCCATTGTGCGCCAGCAGTGGCCGGCTCCATCCGCCCGGCTGCCAGAAGGCGGGGAAGGCGCCTTGTTTGGCCGGGAACAGCTGGTACGGGTCGAGCAGGTCGGCCAGCGCCGCCGCCACTTCCGCTTGCGGGTAGCGCGCGGCGACATCGAGCAGCAGTGCGCGCTGGCCTTCGTGGGCGAGCATGCGCAGCGCGACGATGGCGTGTACGCGCGCCGGGCAGGTTTTACCGACCGCCACGGCGATCAGGCCGCAGGCGGCGTGCTCCGGGTGCGCCAGCAGCCACGCGCGGGCCTCGTCGCGCGCCGCTTTTTTGGTGGCGAAGCTGCGCGCCATCGGTTGCGCCAGCGCCACCGCGCCGAAGGGCAGCGCAAGCCACTGGCCGCCGTCCGGCGAGTCGCGGCACAGCGTCAGCACCGAGGGCAGGGCGTCCAGGCCGAAACGCGCCACGGCGTACCCCGGATTGCTCACGTCGTCGCACCCGAGCGCGTTCCACAGGGCCAGGCCGAGCGGCGCGGGCAGGTTGGCGATGCCGCGCCCATCGAGCATGTAACGGGTGGGGATGCTGCGGTGCTCCCGCGCCAGCGCGATCAGGCGCTCGCTATCGGCGCCGCCGATCAAGGCGGCAATCTGTTCGCGTTGCGGACTGTCGCGAAACCCGGCCAGCCACGCCAGCGCCAGCGGATCGCTGCCGGCCGCGTCGCGCTGTTTGGCGACGTCGTCGTCGAGCGCGAGCCACGCTGCGCGGCTGCCCGGTTCCCATTGTTCGCGTTCGGGCAGCGCCAGCGGTTTGAGCGTCAGCACCGCGTGCGCCGGCCTGGCCGCCGCCAGCCACGGTGGATTGACCAGCACCGGCGGCAGGTCGGCGCAATCGGCCAGGTCGGCCGGCACGCTCAACTCCCGCTGCAGTCCGGCCAGCAGGCTGGCGCCCTCCGGCGCGATGGCGGCGATGATCGCCGGGACCGCCGCCGCGTGTACGCGCACCAGGTTGTTCAGGGCGAAGCCGAAGGTGGCGGCCGCGCCGCGCTCGGCGGCCAGCAGTTCGGCCAGGGCGGCGATGGCGGCCAGCGGCCAGCGCCGGGTCAGGCCGAAGAAGCGCACCAGCTTTGCCTTGTCGTCCCTGGCGTCGCGCGCCAGCATGATCAATGCGGCCGGGGTGCCGATATGCGTCAGCACCTCGCCGACGATCGGGTACTCCAGGCCCGATTCCAGCGCCGCGACCGCGTCCGCCCCGCGTTCCTGTACCAGGGTGGCGATCATGGCGTGCTTCCTGAACAGCCGTGGCGTGCCGTGGCGCGCGCTGTCCAGGCGCAGCGCGGCGATGGCGGCCGGCGACGTGGCCGCCAGCAGCAGCCAGTTGCGCGAGTCCGGAGCCTGCGCATGATCAAGCGTCAGTGCCAGGTCGTTGGCGATGTCGGGCAGCTCCGGCAGCATGATGGCGTACCAGGGCCGGCGTTGCGGGGCGATGCGCGGCAGGGCGGCGCGAATGCTGGCGACGCACTGCTCCCAGGACTGCGGCGCGGCGGCGGCCAGATGGGCGCGCAGCGCCAGTTCGGGCGCGTTGTCGATCTGTTCTTCGCTGGTGGCGAATGGCCTGCCTTGGTCGCGTGCGAACATCACCGGCCACTTGGGCGCCTCCCATCCGGCCGCATGGTCGCAACTGCTGCCTTCGGCCTGGAGGAACACCTCCACGGCGTAGGGCAAGCCTTTGCGCGCCACCAGGAAATCGAGGAATTGCCCGTTCGCCTGGTCGCGTTGCTGGTGCTGGTGCAGGTAGGCGTCGAGCGCCATCAGCACCACATCGGATGCGAACGAGCCGTCGCTGGCGCCCTCGCTCAGGCGCGCGGCCGCTTCGGTGGCCGCGTTGCGGTCGTCCGCATGCGAGGCGTCCGGGGCGATCACGAAGCGCTTGTTGGCAATGGCGAGAAACGCGCGCCAGCTGGCGTCCGCGTCCAGCGGGCGGGGGGCCGGAAAGCGACGCGAGGGCAGGGCGGGGCCGAGCAGTCCGGGCGCCAGATCGACCACCGGGCCTGCCGCCAGCCAGGGCGCGCCGCCGCTCGCGAGCGCGGGCGCGGGCGCGGGCGCCGCGCAGGCCGGCTGCGGCGCCGTGGCGCGAGGCGTTCCGGCGCCGGTCTCGACGTACCCTTTGCCGGTTTTTTCGCGGACCAGCTTCTCCATGGAGGCGCCAGCCCTGGCGGCATCGGCGTGGGTCGTCGTTTGGGCTTGCCCGGTGGTGCCGAGTTTGCCGTAACGAACGTGCAGGTCGCAACCATCGTGTTCGATTTCCCCAAACTTGCCGGAGCTGCCGTCGGTGAACTCGAAACGCTTCATTGTCTGCCTTGATCGATAGGGTTGCCGTGCGAACGCCGCCACCATTTTACACACCCATTTGCCAAAAAAACATCGTGCGTCGCGGGAACCGCCGGACGCCCTCGCGGTCCAAATCATTCAGGAGCGGCAAACCAGCGCTCCACTCACGATCCAGGAACAGGAGAACAGAATGAACTTGCACAACCGTACTGCCCTGCGTGTTTCAACGCTGGTCGCCTGGCTGTGAATTCCTTTCCATATTTACGCCGCCAACCAGGCACCGGCAAGCCAGTCGGTGCAAGCGCAAGTCGGCAAGCGCACTGCGGACGCGGCTGAGCAAAAGCAGCGCGTACTGGTGACGCAAGCCCGGTTGACGCAGAACATCGCCCAGATCGTGCCCGGCGCCTTGCTCACAAGCGAGTGGCCCGGCCGGCCGGTGTGGATACTGCACCGGACCGAGCGCATGATCGCCCAGCTGCGCGCGGATGATGCGCGCCTGGCCGATCCGCGCTCGCGGCAGGACCAGCAGCCGGCGTACGCGCGCAACGCCACCCGCTCGCTCCGCCCCGCGTTCCTGGTGGCGACCGGCATCTGCACCCATCTCGGCTGCGTGCCCGTGTATCGTCCCGATGTCGCGCCCGCCGACCTGGGCGGCGACTGGAACGGCGGCTTTTACTGTCCCTGCCACGGCTCGCGATTCGATCTCGCCGGGCGTGTGTTCAAGAACGTGCCGGCCCCCAGCAACCTGGACATTCCGCCGCACGAATACCTGGCCGATACCCGCCTGCGCATCGACGCCGACCGCGACCATCCCGCCTGAGCGGGCCCAGTACGCGCCGCAAGCGCAGCGGGAGGGCGCAAGCGCGTGCTTGCCAGATACCCTGTGGGAAAGCGCTTACACGTACACGCGTCATTGTCCACTTCGCTCAGCCGTTTGTCATTTGCATAATGTTCAACAGATGACCATCAACGAATGAGCAAGGACGCCATGAATGCACATCACCCCGGCAGCGCCATCGTGGTCCACGGTGGGGCTGGCGCCGGACGCGAGCTCGACGACGGCTGCGTCCAGGCCGCGCACGCCGCGCGCGAACAACTCGCGCAAGAGGGCGATGCGCTCGACGCCGCCATCGCCGCCGTTTTGTCGATGGAAAACGACGGCCGCTTCAATGCCGGCACCGGCGCCGTGCTCGGCCTGGACGGCGCCACCATCGAAATGGATGCCTGCGTGATGGACACGCGCGACGTGGCGCGCACGCCATGGGCCACGCACCGTATCGCGAGGTCAGCGAGCAGGCGCGGCGCAAGCACAAAAAAATGCTCGACCGGCTCGCCGGCGAGGCCCAGGTCATGCCGGGCGTCGACAACCGTGCTTTCGCCACCTTCTGGAACTACGCCTGTTCCCCGGCCTTTGCCGGCAAGACCGGCTGCGACACGGTCGGCGCGGTGGTGCGCGACCAGGATGGCCACTTCGCCGTGGCCGGTTCCACCGGCGGCTCGGCGCCGTCGCTGCTCGGGCGCGTGGGCGACACGCCCATCGTCGGCAGCGGCTTCTACGCCGGCCCGCACGGGGCGGTGGCGGCCACCGGCATCGGTGAACACATCATGCGGCACATGCTGGCCAGCACGGTCTACCACTGGATCGCCGCCGGTACCGCAGTCGGCGACGCGCTGCGGCGCGCGATCGGCCTGTTCCCGGCCGACGTTGCCGTGGGCCTGATCGCGGTCAGCCGCACCGAGGCTGGCGCGTTGAGCAATCAAGCGATGCCGCAGGCGCAAGATTTTTCCGGCGCCATTCCTCAACGCGAACAAGGAGAACCGTCATGAGGAGAAAATGAGCGCCGATATGGCCTGGGCCGACAACGGTGAGCCGGTGATGAAAGGAGCATTCCTGCAGCGGTTCTGCGATAAGGCCTTTTCAAGCGCGCAAGCAGCCCGTCTAACATGAAAGGTCTGGCAAGGCCGGCGCATCGGCATGGCGCGGCGCTTGCGCCCTTTCATCTTCATCGACAACCGGGAGGAAACCATGTTGAACCGTATTCTCGGCTTGGTGGCGGTCGCGGTCCGTGGGCGACATGGCCGGCGCCGTGCGCATGCAGGCACGCGCGAACCTGCAGCGCTTCAAGAACTTGCTGGAGAAGCGCGGCAGCGAAACCGGCGCCTGGCGCGGCGCCATCGGCAAAGAGGGCGGCGCGACGCCCATGCACTGAGCGGCCTGGCCGGCGCCTACCCGGTCGCAAAGGACGCGTACACGTCCCACTGCGGATCGAGATAGGCCATGCACTGGATCTGGTGCGAGCTCACCTCGGCGCGCAACTGCTCGTGAACCGGACCGATGCACTCGCCGTTCTTGAGGTAGAACACGAATTCCTTGAACGTGCCGGTGGTGATCGCCAGCGCATGCACCACCGGCCCGCCGGCCTGGAGCCGTTCGCGGATCCGGTCTTCCAGCTCGCTGATGATCCGGTTTTCTTCCGCATCCGGCAAGCCGCCCGGGTTCGGATGGTTCAAGGCAATCGCAAATCCGACGCGGATGCCAAGTTCCGGGTGTCCGGCCCAGCGCCTGGCCGAGTTGTTGATCCGCACCAGCATCGGACCGTCGCCGTGGCTTCCTTCGGCAAGGGTCCAGCTGTCATCGAGGTCGTTCAATTGCGCAAGCGGCAAATGGTGGTCGGATGGCATAGAAAATCCTTGTTCGTCATTGGACACAAGACGCGCCGGCGCAGCGCCGGCGCGCCACCGGCTTTATGGGTGCGCCGCGATCACTTGCGCCACCGCCGCCGTCAGGCGCTTACCGTACGGCACATGCAGGAACTCGTTCGGACCGTGCGCATTGCTCTTCGGACCGAGCACGCCGCAGACCATCATCTGCGCTTTCGGGAAGCTCTTTTGCAGCAAACCCATCAGCGGAATGGTGCCGCCTTCGCCCAGGTAGCCGACCGGCGTGCCGAAATGGCTTTCGCTGGCGGCGTTGACGGCGGTCGACAGCCACGGGCTCAGTTCCGGCGTATTCCAGCCGCTGGCCCCGTACGAACCCGGCGTGCCGTCGGGCACGAAGCTCACGCGCGCATTGTAGGGCGCGTTATCTTCCAACAATGCTTTCAGTTGCAGCGCGGCGGCATTGCCGTCGAGCAGCGGCGGGATGCGCAGCGACAGCTTGAACGCGGAGTAGGGTCGCAGCACGTTGCCGGCGTTGGCGAACTCTGGAAAGCCTTCGGCCCCCACCACCGACAGGGTCGGGCGCCATGTACGGTTCAGGATCGCTTCGAGCGGGTCGGTCGTCACCGGCAGCACCGAGCCGCCGTCGGCGCCGCAAGCCCACGGCATGCGCTTGTAGACTTCTTCCTTGAGGATGGCGGCGGTCGCTTTCGCTTCTTCGATGCGCACGTGCGGAATCTCGCAATGGAAACTTTCAGGCAGCAGGCGCCCGGTTTTCGCGTCTTCCAGGCGGTCGAGCAGGTGGCGCAGGATGCGGAAACTCGACGGCACCACGCCCGAATGCGCACCCGAGTGGATGCCTTCGGTCAGCACTTCGACCTTCAAGGTGCCCGAGACCATGCCGCGCAGCGAGGTGGTCAGCCACAGCTGGTCGTAGTTGCCCGCGCCCGAGTCCAGGCACACCACCAGCGACACCTGGCCCAGGCGCTGGCCCAGCATGTCGAGGTAGGGCGGCAGGTCGTAGGAGCCGCTTTCTTCGCAGGTTTCGATCAGGCCCACGCAGCGCGGACGCGGAATGTTCTGGCGGTCGAGCGCCATCAGCGCGGTCAGCGAGGCATACACCGCGTAACCGTCGTCGGCCCCGCCGCGTCCGTACAGCTTGCCGTTTTCGTATTTGGGCGTCCAGGGCCCCAGGTCGCCGCGCCAGCCGTCGAATTCGGGCTGCTTGTCGAGGTGGCCGTAGATCAACACGGTGTCGTTCGAGTCCGCCTTGGTGGCCGGCACTTCGAAGAAGATGACGGGCGAGCGGCCGGGTGTACGCAGCACTTCGAGTTTCAGGCCGGGGATTTTCTTGCTCTTGATCCACTCCTCGGCATCGCGCACGACCCGGTCGAGATAGCCGTTGGCTTCCCAGTTGGCATCGAAAGCGGGGCTTTTGGCGGGCACGGCGATGTACTGCACCAGGGCTGGAACGATTTCTTCATCCCACACGCGGTCGGCGTACGCCGCGAGTTCGCTTGGGGAGAGCGTGCCGCTGGCAGGCGACGTCACTGGATGGGTCATGGGATTCTCGCTGTTGACTGAATATTGTATTTTACTGTAGCACCCTGGTTCATGTTGCACCGGCGCTCGCGTATGATCGCGCCAGCGGGCATGTCGCACAAGTAGCTGTTTTTTGGAGAATCGGAATGGAAAAACCACGATGACCGACGCGGCGCACCCTGGCACGGGCGCCCTGCGCGCCATCGACCTGATGCAGGTCTTGAGGGCGGGCGATTATCATGCCAGCCATGCGCGGTTGCGCGTTTTCCTGCGCGATGCAGGTCCTGGGGACATCGACGCGCTCGCCGGCGACGAGCTGCTGAGCTTGCCTCGCGGCGCCAGCAACATGATCGAGGAGGTGCTGTGCGTGATCTCGACGACGGCCTTTGCCCGCCTGGCCGTGCGCGCCCTGGACCTGCTGGAACAGCAGCCGTCGCCAGAGGCGCGCGCGATATGCAACGAGGTACTGGCGGCTGCCAGCTTGCAGATCGCCCCGGCGCTGCAACCTTATCTCGCGCGCCTGTTCGACCTGGCGCCGCACCGTGGCTGGACCATGGAGGACTGGCCCTGGCGCGCCGCGCAGGACGAGGATCTCGCTTTTCTCAGTGAAAAACTGGTAGCGGGCGACCCGCAAGAGCGGCGCAAGGCATTCGACTGTCTGCTCGAAACACGTCGTCCCGACGCCATGACGATCGCGGTGAACGCCTGTCCCACGCTGGCGTTGCCATACCCGCCAGCGGCCTACCTGCGCGCGCTCGACCACGATGGACCCGGCCTGCCGCTGTATTCGCGGCAGTGCGTACACCTGATTTTCCCTGCAAATTACCTGGGGGACGGCAGCGCCGATCCTGCGCCGGGCGCGCAGCACCCCAGCTGGACCTTGCCCGCCGATGCGCCATTGCATCGCTTCGGCGGCGCCGGCAGCGCCGCCTGCGGGCTGTGCGGCGGCCAGTTGCATCATCTGCTAACGCTGCCGGAAAGCGCGATTTTTGGCGCCACGGCCTCACGCGCGGGGGCGCTGTCGCTGGAAGCATGCCTGTCCTGCCTGGGCTGGGAGCGCGACGTGCTGTTTTACCGCCATGGCGACGACGGCTTGCCGGGTCCGCTCGACCACGGTGCGGTGACGCCGCAATTTCCCGCCAAGGCGCTGGCCCCGACCGAGGTGCGGCTGGCGCCCACGCCGGCGCGCTGGACCTGGCAGCAGTGGGGAGGCGGAAACCTGCACCGGCTTGGCGGCGCGCCTGTCTGGATCCAGTCGGCAGATTATCCCGATTGCCCCGCGTGCGCCCGGACCATGCATTTTGCCATGCAGCTCGACTCGGAATTGCCGACGACGGACGAAGACGAATCCTGGTTGTGGGGCAGCGGCGGGATCTGCTATGTCTTTCAGTGCCAGCCTTGCCGGACCATCGGCTACCTGTGGCAATGTACCTGAAGCGCGTCATGGGCGATTCCGGCGTATTATCTGAAAATCAAAATCTGAGAATCACGATCTGAAAATCAAGCATCACCTCGTTACACCCCACCCACCAAGGAGAAAAGCATGGCTGGAAAGAAGATTTTGTTTCTGACGGGCGATTTTGCGGAAGATTACGAAACCATGGTGCCGTTCCAGGCGCTGCAGATGGTGGGGCACACGGTGCATGCGGTCTGTCCGGGCAAGAAGGCCGGCGACAAGATCAAGACCGCCATCCACGATTTCGAAGGCGACCAGACCTACACCGAAAAACCGGGCCATCTGTTCGCGCTCAACGCCAGTTTCGATGAGGCCGAGGCGGGCAATTACGACGCCCTGATGATCGCCGGCGGACGCGCGCCCGAATACCTGCGCCTGAACGAGCGGGTCATCGCGCTGGTGCGCCAGTTCGCGCAAGCGAACAAGCCGATCGCCGCGGTCTGCCACGGCGCGCAATTGCTGGCCGCCGCCGATGTGATTCGCGGCAAGCGCATTTCGGCCTACCCGGCGTGCTCGCCGGACGTGCGCATGGCCGGCGGCGAGTACGCGCAGATCGAGGTCGATCAGGCTGTGACGGATGGCAATTTCGTCACGGCGCCGGCGTGGCCCGCGCATCCGCAATGGCTGGCCCAATTCCTGGTGCTGCTGGGCACGGAAATCACGCTGTAAGCGGTGGCGCCGGCGGCGCTTGGGTGGGATCGATCCACCCGCGCCGCTGCAGGTGACAGACGCTGCTGCACAGCAGTGCCGGCATCAGCAGGTTAACAAAAGGCACCAGCATCAGCACGCACAGGATCAGGCCCAGCATGGTGATGGCGGGGCCTTGGGCATGCATCAGCGCGCGCCGCTGTTGCGGGTCGAGCACGCCGTCGGCGGCAAGCAAGTACATCAAGCGCACGTTGAACCCGAGCACAAAGCGCAAGACCACGTACAGCGACCATACGGGAACGAGCAGGGACAGCAGGAGCGTGAGGATCTTGCGCATCCATTGCCATGCGGACAGGCGTGGCAGCGGGGGCAAGGGCCTCGCTTGCCATCCGGTATAACGCGTGTGGGCGACCCGCTGTGCGCGCCGCAGCAACAGCCAGCGCAGGGGCAAGGCGACCGTGCTCAGGTTGGCGAAGGCGAACAGCAGCACATAAAAGAAGCCCGCCATGGCCAGTGCGGCAAGGAGAAACTGCAGGAATAATCCGAGGTCCATGACGAATTTGACCAGGTCGCGCAGGAAACGCGCGATGTCGCCCATGATATTGGCGTAGCCCTTGCCTTGCCCGCCACCCCCGCCGCTCCCCATGCCCAGGCCGCCGTCCAGCAGGGTCAGCCCGCCGAACAGGGCGAACACGCCGGCCCGCCCGGCCAGCTTGAAGAAAAAATCGTGGTAGTGGTAGTACAGCCAGAGACACAGCAAGGACGGCGCCGGGCACCACAGCGCTGCGCGCCACCACAGGCCGGCGTGGCGCGCGTCGCGCAAGCCCATCCCGATGCATGCGACCGCTTCGCCGAAGCCAGCCGACCAGCGCCGATACGCCTGTTTCCACATGGATGATTGTCCAGAATAAAGAAACCGCGAGTATAGGTTACGGGGGGGCGCGGCGCCCGCCCGGGCGTCAGAAGGTGAACGATTTGACCAGGGTCAGCTCGCCAATGCTGCGCATCGGCAGCACGAATTCTTCGCGTTTTTCGCGCGGGGTGTTTTCGTTGTACACCAAGGTCACGCGCGCGGTGATCATCTCCATCTGGCGCTTGGTTTCGTCGAAGTGATAGCCGTTCGCGCCCAGCTTGCCCCAGTAATTGATGTACACGTGGTAGTTGCCGCGCAAGGGCGCGGTCATGGTGTACATCTCGGGACCGGGGCCGTCCACGCTGTCGACGTCCAGGCCGCCGCCATTGGTCAGCACCGGATGGCCGAAGTAGGCATGCTGGCCGTCCGGCGTGACGATGTGCAGGTCGATCTCGGCTTCGGTGTCGTCCCAGGCGCAGATCACGCGCAGGCCGGGCAAGGGGCGGCCCGAGTCGGTTTCATAAAACTGCACGCGCCGCAGCGACTTGCCTTGCGGCGATTTGACTTCGACGCTGTTCGAGCCGGCGCCGAACAGGTAGGGGCGCGCGTAGTGGCCCTGCTCGTCGGTCAGCAGGCGCAGCGGATTGCCATTGACCACCAACTGGTGCGGCGCGCGCTTGCCGGCCGCTGCCGCGATATGGCCCTTGATCATGCTGCGCTTGCTCTGCGCGCCTCGGTCGATCGGGGAGTTCGGGTAGGCCACGCTGGCTTGCTCGCTCTTGTCGACCAGGCCCGAGCGGTTCCATCCGCCGGACGGCGAGGCGATTTCGGTGGCCATCGCGGGTGTCAGGGTCAGGGCCAGCAGGCACAGCGTCCAGGTCGTTTTCATCGGTTTCTCCATGCAGGTGGGGTGATTGTAACCGCTCGCCATGCATTTCGATATTGCCTTTGTATTATTGTTAATTGGAGCGTAAGATTGAATGCACGACAGCGCGACCCGCGCCATATCGTCATGCAGGCAAGAGGCTGATCCATCAGCCCGGCGTTACTCAGGGTTAGGGTAGGAAATGACACTCACACCAATCACTGGAGAGCATGTATATGAATATCAATCCGTTCGATCTGTCGGTATCCGATTTTGTGGCGCAATCGGCCAAGTGGTGCATGGAATTCAGTATTCCGGAAGATTATCCTTACGATCTGAAGGTGGAGATCGCGGACCGCGTCTTGTTCGATGCCGGCACCGATAAATTCGAGCAGATCGCGGACGAAGCCGGAATCTGGATCGAACAGGAGCGTACGCGGCTGGGAGAAGTCTTGCCCACGTTTAGCACGCACGCCGATTACATCGTGCGCACCGAGCAGTGGCGTGACGAATTCAAGATTCCCCAGTTTTTGCCTTACACGGAGCAGGTCCGCATCGCCGATGAAGTGCTGCGCACGCTCGACCGCGCCAAATACGCGGGCATGCTGTCGACGGCCGGCGAGTGGAGTCAAAAAGAAAGCGCCAATCTCGATGCCGGCCAGCCGTTCGACGGCTGGAAAGAGCAGATCCGGCGCCAGCTGCTGCAGATCCAGAAAGGGAAATACCTGATGATTTATCTGCCGTACGGAGCGGGCAATTTCCGTATCGAGCAGGGCACCTTGACCAGCGTCGACTGGAACAAGGGCACTGTGCTGCTGCATAACACGGTATATAACCGCGATGAAACCGTGGCGATCGATAATATCCAGAGTATCGACGAGAGCCGGTCCGGTTCGGGCGCGCTCGGGTCGGTGCAAACGGCCGACCTGCGCCTGGTCGGCAGCGACTGGTACCGCGGTAACACCAAGCTGTAAGCGGCAAAGAAGCCATCGCCAGGCGATGGCCCCGGCACGCTTTAGCGCGGCGCCCCGGCCGGAATCGCGGCAGCGCCGAATTCATCCGCGCCCAGGTCGATCGCGCCTTCGCTGCGCGCTTGCCCGTCGATATCGGCCACGCCGTTGACCGCAATCACGCCCGACGGAAAGTAGCGCGTCCACAGCGGCGAGGTCCAGGTCGTCACGGCCGCTGTCACGGCGCCGGCATTGATGGCGGGCGAGCCGGCCTGGAGCCTGAGGTTGCCGGTCACCGGCGCCACGAACTTCGGATCGGCAACGACCTTGACGCCGGGCAGCGAAGACGCTTCCGTGCTGGTTCCCCACCAGATATTCTTGCCCCACACATTGTTGCCGTTGCCGCTGCCGGAAATGTCGTACGCTTCTCCCGCGCTGTTTTCGCCGAAAAAGATGTTATTGCTGAAGCGGCTGTCGGTGACCTTGTACTGGAACAGCAGTTCGGTGCCCCAGCCCTGGTTCTTGTAAAAGGAATTGTTGTGTACCTGGATGCGGCGCGAGGCGCCCGCCGAGGAGGAGTAGCCTCCCAGCGACAAGCCCGCTTCGCGCTTGTTGAAAACGACGTTATTCATCATCAGGATATCTTCGGTGGCCTTGCCCTTGTGCTCGCTGGCGAACTCGAAGCCGATGTCGTTGCCCGTCGAAATATTCCGGTCAAAAATGATGTTGCGGCCGCCATCGACATAAAATCCGCCGGCCGAACCGACCTTGGCGTACCAGGGATTGCTCTTGCTCGAATTGTTGTTGGCCGTATTGCCGCGCACGATGCCGTTGCGGACCCGGTCGTTGTCGCCGCAGCCGCCGCATTCGCCTTCGTAACCGATGAAGTCGAAGCCGATGTTGTTATTGTCGTGGACGTTGTTCGACAGCACTTCGAAGCGGTCCACGTTACCGTTGATCACCAGCGCTTCGCTGGCCTGCAGCACGTTCTGGTACACCTCGTTGCCCTGGACCAGCAGATCGGTGATGCCGCTGGCGTGCGTGCCGAACACGGCCAGTCCGTGCGCGCCGACCGAGCAGGGCTCCTTGCAGGTGCTGGTGTGCTTGACGTTGTGGATCTTGTTGTTGACGATCTGAATGTTCGATCCCTTGCCTTCGACCAGGATGCCGACCGGCGTTGCCGAGGCGCCGGTGATGAAGTTGGCGACGTCAAAGCCTTCCACGCGCACATAGTTCGAATTGGTAATCGTGTTGACATCCTCCCCGCCCTAAAGGAAAGGGATTCCTACGGCGCCGCGTGATGATCTACGGGTCGCTTCGGTGGGTTCCTGCTTCATCGAGCGGCCTGACTGCGCCGACTCTCCACAGGCCAAGACGCGATGTCCTCGCGCTAAAACATTCATC
>NZ_WHJF01000599.1:0-253 GCF_011682185.1 Massilia genomosp. 1 | reverse complement strand
GCTCGGCAGTGGATGGACGACGATCTCGGTCGGTTGTGCCGTTTGCATCAGCGTCGTTCCGTCGTGGCCCGGCTGCCCGCCGACCTTCTTGTCCGAGGGCTTGCGCAAGGATTTCGTTTTCTTCTTTGTAACTGTTCAGCCTGAATGACCAGAGCAATCAAAAGTTGTAAACTCTTGGCAATTGCCGCATCATGTAGGCATGCCACCGAAACCACCTCGTGCCGACCTGACCAAGCTGTCCCATGCCGACAAG
>NZ_WHJF01000598.1:0-253 GCF_011682185.1 Massilia genomosp. 1 | reverse complement strand
CGAACCGTTCTAACCGCACGATCAAAAACAGCGCCGTGGCCGGCGCTGTCAAGACGCTAAAATCGCTCGGGGTAGGACCATCGTTTTACGTGAAAACCGGGCCATCAACTCGCGTGATCACACTCAGCAATGAAGAGGTGATGCTACAGCGTGGCATTTGCCTTTCAGCCGCGTGTAAAAATTAAGCCGGACCCGGAACCCACGCACGCAGCAGTGGGTCAGGGGAGGCTTTTTTTGTTAACTATAAACAAAT
>NZ_WHJF01000597.1:0-253 GCF_011682185.1 Massilia genomosp. 1 | reverse complement strand
CCGCCGGCTCTGCCAACCGAAGCCGGAATCAACATGCCCAAAATGGACATTGGCACCAACGAGCAGACCGAAGAATGCTCCCTAAACAATCTGTAAATACTGTCTCAAATAGTTTGACACGCTCCGCGCGCTGGCGCGCCATGCGCTGGCCCAGGATCCACTGAGCGGGGCGCTGTTCGTGTTCATCAACCGGCGCGCCACGCACATCAAGGTGCTGTACTGGGACCGCACCGGTTTTTGCGTGTGGGCCAAG
>NZ_WHJF01000596.1:0-253 GCF_011682185.1 Massilia genomosp. 1 | reverse complement strand
CTTGTCGGCATGGGACAGCTTGGTCAGGTCGGCACGAGGTGGTTTCGGTGGCATGCCTACATGATGCGGCAATTGCCAAGAGTTTACAACTTTTGATTGCTCTGGTCATTCAGGCTGAACAGTTACACTGAACTTTGGTCGCCGTTACGTGTCCAACCTTGCATATGCGTGCGCGGTGGCGCAGGCGGGAGAAGATTATGGCGACGATGAATCGGGTTCAGTTTCAGGCGGGCATGAGTGTGACGCAATTCAT
>NZ_WHJF01000595.1:0-253 GCF_011682185.1 Massilia genomosp. 1 | reverse complement strand
AGCACCTGCACCTTGGACCGAGACGGAATTTGAGCAACTCGACCTGGGCGATGCGCGCCTGAACAAACGAGCGAGGATCTTGATGGAGCGATTTGCGGCTGACCCGACGGCGAGCGTGCCGAAGGCGCGGAAATTTGCAAGCTAGTTGTCGCCTAAATACGATTTTTACGCTGCTTTTTTGAGTGCTTGATTTTTCTCCTTTTTGGTGACGGCTTCCGTGACACTTTTTTCGGGATTGAGGTGTACGGTCGTC
>NZ_WHJF01000594.1:0-253 GCF_011682185.1 Massilia genomosp. 1 | reverse complement strand
CCGGTTAAATCGATACTGAGCCTCGGCCAAATAGAGAAAACCATATTTATCGAAATTGAAAGCATGGTAGGTTCCGCCGGTGGCGGTTTTCAGGTTACTCAGAACGGTATTTATCCACCTGAAACAACCCCCTGTGTCAGACTACTTGTCGGGTGTGTTTTTGAACAAAGTATGTCGTGATCTTGAGCGTTGTAGTGGGGTTTTTAGGGTTCGTTCTTGTGCTGTACTTTTGACATCGTTTCCGGGAGCGGGG
>NZ_WHJF01000593.1:0-253 GCF_011682185.1 Massilia genomosp. 1 | reverse complement strand
GACGACGGTACACCTCAATCCCGAAAAAAGTGTCACGGAAGCCGTCACCAAAAAGGAGAAAAATCAAGCACTCAAAAAAGCAGCGTAAAAATCGTATTTAGGCGACAACTAGCTTGCAAATTTCCGAACAAGGCATTGCGCTGCTCTTGCGGGCAGTGCCCACGACCGATGGCTCATGCTTTGCACCGGCCGCCTGCACTGCCGTGAAGCAGTTCAAACCATCGGAGACGACGATACTCGCTGCTGCCAGATG
>NZ_WHJF01000592.1:0-253 GCF_011682185.1 Massilia genomosp. 1 | reverse complement strand
CTAAAAACCTACCCTATCAGCACGAACACACCTTGCCCGACATGAATTCTACCCCAGAGCAGCTCCGTTTTGCATCCATTCCCGCTCATAGCGTTCGCGCCGATTTCGCCGGCGGCGGCTTGTCGTCTGACCTCGGTCCGGTTTTGCTGCGTGGTGTCGACCTCCAGATTGGATTGACCAAGCGCCTCGCCGCAGCCTTGCCTGACCGCCGTCATCAGAGCTATGTCGACCATTCTTATCACGATATTTTGAC
>NZ_WHJF01000591.1:0-254 GCF_011682185.1 Massilia genomosp. 1 | reverse complement strand
CCCCCGCTCCCGGAAACGATGTCAAAAGTACAGCACAAGAACGAACTCTAAAAACCCCACTACAACGCTCAAGATCACGACATACTTTGTTCAAAAACACACCCGACAAGTAGTCTGACACAGGGGGGGCGTGCCAAGGCTGGGGCGAGACGATGGCGGCGTATCGCTTCTTCGACAACGACAGCGTCGACTGGCAGGCGATCATGGCGCCGCACTGGCAGCAGACGCAGCAACGCATGGCCGCGCTTCCGGTT
>NZ_WHJF01000590.1:0-254 GCF_011682185.1 Massilia genomosp. 1 | reverse complement strand
AAACTGAACCCGATTCATCGTCGCCATAATCTTCTCCCGCCTGCGCCACCGCGCACGCATATGCAAGGTTGGACACGTAACGGCGACCAAAGTTCAGTTATGCTGAAGATCAGCGCTAATCACCATTAATAATGAGCCTCTTGCAAAACTAGCGGAACGGATGAAAATTGCTTGGCAGCGCAAGCGAAAAGGTGGGAGTGGGCGCCCATTTCTGGCATGATTTAGTTTCTGAAGCTTAATCAAAACGCCCACAC
>NZ_WHJF01000058.1:0-43316 GCF_011682185.1 Massilia genomosp. 1 | reverse complement strand
TACGCGGCATGCTCGATGGACGCAGCAACGCCTACGTCGAGGCGATGAATGGGATGCTCCAACAAGTCAAACGGGCCGCCCGCGGATTTCGCACCGTGAAGAACTTCGTCGCCATCGCCTACCTTCGTATGTCCAAGTTTAAAAACCTTCCGGCCAATCCACTACAACCAGCCGCCGCTCCGTTGCGATCTACCATCTACCGTGCCGGCTGTCCAGTTCCACTCAAAACGGCATAGAGCCGCGCGCCGCCACACCCCATCCTCAAGACGAGCGATAATGATGTAATAAAAGGCACGATGTTTCCTGTTGACTATGCATCCGCCTTTATCGACGAGGAAAACAAGGAAATCCATGTAGAAATATTAATGGATTATGTTGTACCAAATATTGGAAGCAGAGCGCTTGGATTTACCAGCAAAGTCACCCCGGAGGAATTCGAGAATTATGTAAAATTGGCTAATGCCGGCCTAGAAAAACACTGGAGCAGGCCAGTAATGCTCAATGGTATCGAATATAACATGAAAGTTACTGGAAAAATGTCGTCGGATGGCATGCCGATGACGCTTGCTAACCCAGGTTCCCCTATATGGAAAGACCAAAGCAGTCGCTCACGGAACCCACATCCTGTCCTTTCTGGAAATCTTTATCGCGTTCCGGAACAGAGCGAGGCCGAGTATAAGGCCGTGGCTGCGCATGAGATTGGCCACGGATTCCTAAGCGACGCATTTGGTATAGATTATTCCTGGACACATGAAGGAACATCCACAATGGGGGGTAAAGTAAATAAGGATGCGCCTGTCGAACCTGCCAAAGGTCCAGTTCCCTTAATGCCCTATTCAAACAGAAATCGCGCTGCCCTAAATGTTACTGAAAGGACTTTAGCTAGTGAAGAAGATGCTCGAACAATTCTGGCCCTTGCTAGTCGCCGTAACAAGTAATTTCGCGTTTGCGCCTCAAGCTCACGCTATGCCACAGCGGGTAGACTTTCAGATGCGTACCTTGAATGCTACTGGGGAGAAAATTGAAATCTGCGTTCCCGACCTGGCCAGTTGTGAAGTGGTCCCAGCAGGGTCAAAGGCGCACGAGAATTACCTTTCCTCTGAATTAAATACTAAGGAACCTCTCTCCTACATACTATCATTCCGCGTTGTAAAAGTATGCAATTTAGTTATTCCAATGTCTAAAATGATTGACACGCCAATAATGTCTAAAGACAATAGAATATCGACGTATTTTCTAACCATTTCCCGGAAAACTTATCTTCGCGAATGTGGTAATAATGTAGAAAAAAGTATTATCAAAAAACAAAAAACTACCGACGGAGAGAAGGGAAAACGCGAAAAATAGCACGCGAGGCGACAGCGGCGGCACCGATTCCTCAATGACTGCTTCGCAACGAACTCCGTCTTTATCAGGCACTGCTTCCCTTGCCCTTGTTGTCGAGGGGGATCCCGTCCTCGGTTATGATGAGGTCGGTCTCCAGGTTCGACTTCGAATTGTTCCTCACGGAAAACTTGTATTCTTCGAGCTTCTTGTTGATCTCATTGAGGACGAGGCCGCGGAAGCTCCCCTTGTGCTTCCAATATTCGTTCTGGTACTTATATTTCTGCGCCGTGCCGGGGTTGGCGCTATATATGGACTTCGTGCACTCCCTGGTGGCGTACTCGTTGTTGATCTGTGAGCTGTCGATCACAAGATGCCTGACGATGCTGATGGATGTGGACGAATGGACCGGGTTCACCCGCCACTTCGTGCATCTCAGAAGCCGTGCGCAGGCTCAGGACAAAACCTTGCTACTGTCGGCGATCCTGGCTGACGCGATCAACCTCGGTCTGACCAAGATGGCGGAGTCGAGCCCCGGCGCGAGCTATTCCAAGCTGTCGTGGCTGCAGGCCTGGCATATTCGGGATGAAACCTATTCGGCCGCACTGGCCGATCTGGTCAACGCTCAGACCGGCCATGCATTCGCCGGGAACTGGGGGGACGACAGCCGGGGACTATGTTTGGCGGCAGAGCCGGAACGTTGACGAGGGACGATTCCGTCCGCTTCGGACTGGCGGAAATCCTTAGCGTACTATTCTTTCCGAATCTGTGGGCGCCCTGATAAGGCCGATTGGTCGAGCGGGGCCGGCATGCGCCGGCCAGCCAGCGCCGCCGATCGATTTGCCGCGCGACGGGCGAACCCGTAAAATGCCGGCTTGACCGTCTATTTAAGTGCATATGGAAAATATTGACCAGCGTTACCTCGTCCAGCAAAACAAACTCAGCGACGACGCGCTGAAACCGCCCGTGTTCGCCAAAGTCATGCGCAGCAAGGAAGGCAAGTTCGAAGGTGTTTCCTTCATCAAGAACAAGGAAAAAGCCACCATCATGACCATCGGGCAAGCCCAGGAAGTGATCGACTGGGCGTCGAACAAGAAGTCCAACGCGCACGAGTACGCCACCAAGATTATTTGCGTCGGCCAGTAAATCCTGCCGCTTTCCGCCGCCACCCCCGCCGGCGGCCGCCCTGGCGCGCGGCCGACGGTGGCGTTGCGGCCGCATCGTCCCCATTTATCCCGGCTTTTCGCACTTCGCCCGCGCCCTGGCGCCGTTGGTCGCACGCGCATTGCCGCATCGGCGCGATGTCCTTACAGTACACCCACCTGAACTTTTCCCGTGAGGAGAAAACGATGTTGAGTTTCCTGTTATGGCTGGTGGTACTTGTCCTCTGCTGGCCGCTGGCCCTGCTGGCTCTTGTGCTCTATCCGCTGGTGTGGCTGCTGCTCCTGCCGTTTCGCCTGCTGGGCATCGGCGTGGAAGCGGTGTTCGACCTGCTGCGTTCGATCGTGATGCTGCCGGCGCGCGTGTTGCGCGGCAGCCCCGGGCGCTGAAGCCCGGCGCCGCGCCCGTGCTACCCCCGTGCTACCCTCGTGCTACCCTCGTGCCGCTTTACACGTGTTTCAATTGCTGAGGCCTGGCGCCGGCCAGGCGGCGTGGCGCCGCCGCAGCGGTGCGCGCAGGCGCGCCAGGCCGTGTTCCGGCATGGGCCGCTTCATTCCCCAGCGTAAAAATACTCATCGCCTGCACCAGGGTGGCCGCCTGCTCTTGCAAACTGCTCGATGCGGCCGCGGTTTGCTCGACCAGGGCGGCGTTTTGCTGCGTCATGTCATCCATCTGCGTCACCGCATGGTTGATCTGCTCGATCCCGGCCCCTTGCTCGGCCGAGGCGACGGCGATCTCGGCCATGATGCTGGTGATCCGCGTCACGCTGTTCAGGATCTCGCTCATGGCGCTGCCGGCGTCGTTGGCGAGCTGGTTGCCCGCTTCCACCCGGTCCACGCTGTGATTGATCAAGACCTTGATTTCCTTGGCGGCCGAGGCGGAGCGGTGGGCCAGGTTGCGGACCTCGCTGGCCACGACCGCAAAACCGCGGCCCTGCTCGCCGGCACGCGCCGCTTCCACGGCGGCATTGAGCGCCAGGATGTTGGTCTGGAAGGCAATGCCGTCGATCACGGAGATGATGTCGACAATCTTGCGCGAGCCCTCGTTGATGTCGCCCATCGTCCGCACGACTTGCGAAACCACCGCCGCGCCCTTGGTCGCGGCCTGCGAGGCGCCCAGTACCAGTTCGTTGGCCTGATGGGCATTGTCGGCATTCTGCTTCACCGTGGACGTCAGCTCTTCCATGGACGAGGCGGTTTCTTCCAGGTTCGAGGCCTGCGATTCGAGCCGCGACGAAACGTCGTTGTTACCCGACGCAATATCGCGCGTGGCCGCGCTGATGTTCTCGATGCTGACCCGCACATCGCCGACAATGCCGCGCAGGCTGTCGTTCATGTTTTTCAGTGCGCGCAGCATTTTCCCGACTTCATTGTCGGCACCGACTTCGAACTCGTTGACCAGATTGCCGCTGGCGACGCTCTGCGCCACCGCGACGGCGTTGTTCAGCGGTACCGTGACGGCGCGCGTGACCAGCACCGTGAACCAGCCGGCGGCGCCCAGCAAAGCCAGCATGACGCCGAGCATGGTCCAGCGTTCGGTATGGAAGTTGCCGATCTTGGTGACGAACATGGCGTCCAGATCGGTCTTGGCCGCGCTGTTGAGCGCGAACTGGGCGTCGATCGCGCGCGTCGCGGCAGCCACATACGTGCTTGCGCTGTAGCTGGGCGCCTCGGGCTTGAGGATCTGTTCGGTCGCGAGCCCGGTGAGCGTGCTCGACAGCGTGACCGCCTCGTGTACCAGCGGCGCCAGGCTGGCGCCGATCGCCGGGTTATACGTGGCCGCCTTGCCGAAGGCGTTCGTGGTTTGCTGCACGCGGTCGTTGATCTTGCCGATCATCGATGAAATGATCTGGCGTTCTTCCTGGGTGGCTTCTTTCTTTCCGAGCAAGCCGGCGCCCTTGGCGCGCAATTGCCCCAGTTCTTCCGTCAGATACGGCAACTGGTAATACATGGCTTGGATTAATTGATACGAATCTTTGTCCGGGTCGAGGCTGAGACCGTAATAGTCCCCGATCAATTCGTTCACTTTCAGCGCTTTGGCCAGCAAAGCGGTGTGCGCGGCATAGCTTTGGGCCACGGTCATCGTTTTGCCGGACACCGCCGCGCGCAAGGTATCCCACTCGCGCCGCGGCTCCGACCAGGGCAGGGCGATGGCGGGATCGCTGATCTGCGCGATCAGGCTGTCGACCACCGCGAAGGCGGCCTCGGCCTCGCGCTGCTTGGCCGCGCGCTTGTCTTCGGCCTCCTTGTCGCCGCCGAGCACCAGCGCCGACAGGCCCCGATGCTGCTGCGTCAGCTGGATCACGCGCAGCATGCTGGCCACGCCCGGCATGCCCGCCTGTTCGGACGCATAGGCCGTCAAGCCCTTGGCAGCTTCCTTGAAATACAAGTAGGTCGGGATGCTGGTGATCATGATCCCGAGCACGCTCAGGATCAGATACGTGTGCCACACCTTGAGTTTGCCGAGAAACGATTGCGCGGACATGACGACTCCTTCATAAAGGCCGATCACGACTGCGTACAACAATGTTGCTCTCCGCAATCAATGAATTCATCATAGCTTGATCAATCTCAATATGCATCAAATGTAATACTGAAGAAGTAAATACATCGCACAAAAAAGACATCCGATGTTGATTACTTAACAGACGGGGAGGGGAAGCCCGGCTACAGTCAGGTACGGACAGCCGCTCCACGCGAAGCGGGTGTGCGTCTTTTCTTCTTTATAGGAAACCATCATGCGCTTGGACATTTACCGCAGGGCCGAACACGACGGCAAGTACTCGTACCTGGCAGTGCCGCAGGATCGCAATATTCCCAATGAGGCCACGAATACCGACTGGGAAGTGGAGGCAAGGGCCTTCGAAATCGCCGACGAGGACGATCGCCTGCCCGACTACGCCATCGAACACCTCAACGAGCAGATCGCCGAAAAAGGCTATGCCGTCACTGCGCTGATGAACTGATCCCGCCCGATATTTCCCCGCTGGCAGGCGCCGTCGTGGACGAGGCCTGCCAGTTTCCTTACGTCCCGAGTGACGTTTAGAAGATTCCAGGCACTTCAGCATCCGGCGCCACGCCCACCAGCTGTGCCGCCACCGCGCTCGACGCCCCCTCGGCCTGGCTGTAAGCGGCGCTTGCGGCGTTGACGAAGTTCGCCATCACCAATCCGCGCACCACCTGCGCCGCGTCGAAGTCGATCCTGCCTTCCAGGGTCGCCACGGCATTGCCTGCGCCGGCCGCGTCGGCAATCGCGTAAATATCCAGTGCATTGCCGGTCGCATTGACCACGGCATACACATGCGTCTGCGCGGCGGCGTTATTGGCGCTGAAGAGCGCGCCGACCTTGGCTGCGCTGTCGTTGGCGCCGCTCAGATCGGCGATGGTGATCGACTTGTCCAGCGCCAGCGAACTGCTCAGGAAAAGACCGCCCAGGGCGCTGACATCGAGGTGATCGATGCCCGTACCGCTTACGTCGAAGTTGAAAATCTTGTCGGTGCCGAATTGCCGGCCGAAGATCAGCGTGTCGTTGCTCGATTGCGCAAGCAGCGCCGCTTCCGCGACGCCGAGCACGATCGTGTCGTTGCCCGCACCGCCGGTGATCAGGTTGTCGCTGGCCGGCTGCACGCTACCCGCAGCGGCCGCCGCGTCGATCAGGTACACCTGGTCGTCGCCTGCGCCGCCGTCAATGACGGTATCTCCCGCGCCCGGCTTGCGGATCGTGTCATTGCCATTGCCGCCACTGAGATGGATGTTGTTATTGCGGTCCTGGTTGACGACCCAGCCCTCGTCGCCCACCGGCGCCGCCAGCACGCGCAGCTGCAAGACGTCGTCGCCATCGCCGCCGTTGAGCGTGAAGCGGAAATCTTCCTGCCCGGCCAGGCGAACGCCGCGACTGCTCGCCGCCCCATGCCAGAGATCGAGCGACAAGCTGTCATTGTTGCTGCCGCCAACATAATGAAAGTCGATCGTGCCCGTACCCGAGCCGGTTTGGGTGCCCGGTTTTGCCAGGTATTTGGTCGCGGAGGCGGCCGTGATCACGGCCGTCAGGTCGACCTTGCCGCTCATCGCGCTGGCGTCGACCTGGCGCACATCATGGAAACCGTACGCTTCGGCCGATGACGCACCATCGGCCGCGCCGCGCACGGCAAGGTCGCCCTTGACCGCGCCATTGGCCAGGGTCACCGTTTGCAGCAGCTTGTCGGTCGAATCGATCGACTGGAGCAAACTGGTGCGTTCAACGCTGATGTTGAAGGCTTCGAAGCCCGTGCTCTCGTGCGTCGACAGATAGGGCGTGCCGCCCACCAGCAGGTCGCCGCCGATGCCGCCCCGGCCGACATTATCGAGCACGATGGCGGCGGTAATGAGCGGCACGGCGCCGGACGACGGTCCCGATACCCGCGTGCCTTCTTCGCCCGCGCCCGGTTGCAGCCAGCTGGCGCCGGCAATGCCAAGCTTGCCCGGCCCGGTGTTGGTGATCACAATCTCGCGTCCGCTCTGCAATTGCCCGGTGCGGGTGTCGAAGGCCTGGAACGCGTCTCCCAGGCTGACCACCAGCTTTTCCAGCTCCGGCGTCGCGGCCATCTCGGCACCGATGGCGCTCACCAAGGCCTCATAGGTCTGGGCCTGGTCGATGGCGCTCGAACGTAGCTGCACCGGCACCTTGTTCAACAGGAAACGAAAGCCATCGTACGGGCTGTCTTTCAGCGGCGGGCTGCCCGCTTCGCTGGCGCGCGTGTCCATCAGTTGCAGGCGCAGCGTGGACGAACCGGTCGCCGGCAGGCTCGCGCGCAGGCCATCGTGGTGGAAATACACGGAAAAATCGGCATCCCCGGCGGCGCTGCCGAGCATGGCGATGGTTACGTGTTCCGGTAGCAGGCCGCTGCGCACGCCCACATTGCTGATGGTCAGGTCGCCACGGCTGTGATCGTTTTCCCAGCGTGCCACCCCGCTCATGCGAGCGGCGTCGAGCGCGACCAGGCCGGACCCATCGGTAGGGCCGTCCGCATGCACGCGGATCTGTTCGACGCTGCTGGTGGTCGGCGCCGGCACCTGCTTGTCGGCTGTCGGGCGCAGCACGGCGCGCAAGGTGTCGTTGTGATCGCCCCCGACCAGGCTGTCGCCCGACTGCAATGTATTGCTGTTGCCATCAAGGTCGGCCAGGAACAGCATGCCAGCGGCGCTATCGGTCCCCACTGTCAGCTTGGTCGCCGTGACCAGTTGTGCCAGGGTGCTGTCGATGCTTGCCTGGAACGCCTCTGCATCGCTGTCCGCAGTCACGCCAGAGAGCAGGTCGCGGCCGAACTGGGCCGCCATGTCGCCCTGATAGGCATAGGTTTCATTGGGGGTGTCCATGGATGCCGTGAACATCTTGGCGAACGTGACTTTGCGGTTGATCAGCGCGGCATCGGCGTTGTTGGCGGTCAGGGCGCCGGTCAGGATCGCGTGCGCGGCGGCAGCCTGGGTCAGCGAACCGGAATCGATCGCCTTGGTCCAGAACGCCAGCCCGCCCGCGTCCGGGGTACGGCCGAACAGGTTGTTGTAGATCTGGCTGACGAAGCGGACCGTGTTGAAGCCCGGCGCGGCGGTGCCGTACAGCACGCTCGACTCCGCACTGGTGCTGAAACTGTCGATCAAGCTGCGCACGCGGGCGTTCGACGCGTAGGCGGCGTCCAGCCCGGCGGTGTCGGTCGGCGCACTGGCATCGGCCAGCGCCCCGGTTAACGCCAGGAAGCCGTTGGGATCGGCCGGACGGCCAAAATAGGAAACATACAGTTCTTGCACTACCTTGTTGTAAAAAATTGCAGCGGCCATGGTCGCTCCTTGAAAAAAGTCATCGGAAGCAGGAGCAGTGTGGATAGCTTGCTCTTGCAATTCTCTCCATATTGCCACAATAATACAACATTGGCAGATACTTTATGGCTGGCTTGCCGCCGGCAGCCTACTTGACAGCCGCCAGGATGGTGCGGTCGAGCACCTCGAACGGGAACTCGGCCTTGTTCAGGTTGTAATTTTCGCCCGTGAACACGGCCACGATCTCGAGCGCCGGGACGATCATGATGAACTGTCCGCCGTTGCCATCGGCAAAAATCACATCATAGGACGTGTTTTTGACGGTCTCGACGCTGCGCCACCAGAAGTAGCCGTAGCCATTGCGTTGCGGCAGGCTGGCGAATTGCGTGTGCTGGCGCGTCGATTCGGTCATCCACGCCGCCGATACCAGCTGCTTGCCATTCCACTGGCCCTTTTGCACGACCAGTTGGCCGAGCTTGGCCATGTCGCGCAGGCGCATCTGGATGTGGCCGCCGGTATCGGTCTGGGCGCCGTTGTCGAACGAGGCCCACTTGGCGCTCTTGATGTTCAGCGGGCCGAACAGGAATTCGTCGGCGAACGCCGGAACCGGCTTCTTGCTGGCCACGGCAATCACGCGGCCCAGCGCAACCGGATTGCCGGTGCAATAGCGCGTCTCGCTGCCGGGCGCGGCGTTGGCCGGCAGGGCGGTGTAGAAGCGCACCCAGTCGGTCTGCTGATACATTTTTTCTTCTTTGCCGGGCGAACTGGCGCTCCAGTCATTGCAGTCGAGTCCGCTGCGCATGGTGAGCATGTCGGCGAGCTTGAGGCCAAGCCGGAACGCCGGCGCGTTCGGATACGCGGCGTTCAGGTAGCTGTCCAGGGTATCGTTCACGCCGCCGACCACGCGCTGGTCGATCGCCACGCCCATCATCAGCGAGGTGATACTTTTGGTCGCCGAACGGAGGTCGTGCAGGGTGTCCTTGTCGTAGCCGTTCCAGTACTGTTCCAGCACCGGCTTGCCGTAACGGGTGACCAGCATGCTGGACATGCCGTGGCTGGCGGCGTCGGGCAGCTTGGCGACGCCGTCGGCCAGCACGGCCGCATCCATGCCGACCTCGGCGGGTGGCACCAGGGTCCAGTTATCGCCCGCGTTGGGCGCCACCCGGATCTTGGTATCTGGATTGTTGCCGATTGTGCCGTTGCCCTTGCCGCTGTCACCGCCGCCGCCGCAGCCGCTCATGGCGGCGGCCAAGGCCAGCGTACAGGCGAGGGCGCCGGTGGAGCGCACGAGCGGGCGCAAGGACAAGCGTTTGGATTTTATCGTTTTCAAAGTATCTCCGTATGGTTATCAACTTGTCTTTGCAGCGACAAGTCACCCGATTACATCACACGGACGATACTTGTGGAAATATATATTTCTTTCGGCAACGTTGACTGGCAGTCAAGGCGTGCCGCAACGCGTGCCGCAAGCGGGGCTCGCGGCCGCAAGCGACGGATCGGCCGGGCGCAGGTCGCAGCCGCTGCTGTCGGCGTTGATCACCAGCGGACCAAAGGCGATTTCCACCGGCGCCAGGCGTTGCGCGGCGCGCGTCGGGTAAACCCAGTGTTTTTCGGCGACGCTGACGTGGCAGCAAAACACGGCCTTGCCAGCGCCCCCCTGCGAGCTGTGCGGAAAACCGTTCTGCTCGGCGATGGCGACAATGCCGTCGAACGCCGCGCGCACCGCAGGCGCCGGGTCGCGCAGGTCGATCCCGACATGGTCGAGGAAAGGGCGCGGGCGGCGCCGGTCCGGGCTTTCGCGCAGGTCGTCCTGGGCTACGTTGATCGACGAAAAGATCAGGTTCATCCCGCTCGGGCAGGCGAACTTGACGTAGCCATCTTTCTCGTTGTCGATGACGGCACCGCCGGCCAGCAGGGCGGCGCGCGGCAAACTGGCCGTGTCGTCCACCTTGATGTGCATGTGCATGCAGTTTGCCACCGCGAGCACGGCGCGGAACGGCGAGCCGGCGTCGAAGCTGGCGAGCACGTCGTCAATGGCGCCCTGATCGAGCAATCCGAGGGCGTTGGCAATACCGAGGGTTTCCTGAACTTGAATGCGCGACAGCATGTGGACTCCTGACGATGGGCGGGATTGGCGTGTGAAGTATGCGTACGCATGTCCGAAACGTCAATCAACCCTCGTCAACAGCGGGTGTCAATCCCAGTCCGGCGCCAGCCCCGCAGTATGCCGCGCAGACTGTTGTCAAAACAGGGGGGAATGGGCAAAACATCTGTGCCGCCACGTCAACAATGAAGCCCTCGTCTGCCAGGCGAAATCCGTAGTCAATATCGGATTGCCTTTCCTGCCAAGCGTATGTCGTTACGGGACAATGGGGAAGCTGCCTGGCGAGGCAATACAATCGATAACTCAGCATATCCGGCGAAAATGTCGCACATAAACGACGAATGCGAAGGCACGTGCTTGTTCCATCTTTTCGGGCCTCAAAAAGTAAATTCGAGAGTTATCGGCGTGATAATATTCGGGTTTGCGCCTCTGCACGTCAAAACGCACAGTTCCCTCACCTCAGGTGGTTTCATGAACATCGTTGTGTTGACGCCCATCCGTCTGCTGGGCGATGGCCTCAGCGCCTGCATCAGCCATTGTCCACAGATGAAGGTGCTCGCTGTCGTGAGCGATTTCTCCCGCTTGCGCAGCACGCTCGACGCCACCGAAACCGACCTGGTCCTGATCGACGTCACCCAGGGAATCGACTTGCATGACGTGCGCGCGCTGGCGGCCGGGTATCCCGGCAAGTCGCTCGTGGCGCTTGGCCTCACCGAGCAGCGCCAGGACGTGATTCGCTGCGGCCAGGCGGGCTTTACCGGATATATCTCGCGCGAAACGCCTGCCGATGCGCTGTGCGAGGCGCTGACCGATGTGGCGGCCGGCAGGCTGGTCTGTTCGGCGGAGATTTCATCCGGATTGCTGCGCGCCCTGTATCTGATGGAAAAGGGCGTCCAGGGTCCGGCCCAGCCTGCCGATACCGATCCGGCGCTGACCCGGCGCGAGGCCGAAGTGCTGCACCTGCTCGGCGAGGCCAGGTCCAACAAGGAAATCGCGCGCGCGTTGTGCATCAGCGTGGCCACCGTCAAGCATCATGTACACAATGTGCTCGAGAAGCTGCACCTGCAGGGACGGGCGCAGGCGGTGCGGCGCTTGCGCGATGCGCCGGGGCTGGCCGGCGCGCCTGCCGTCATGGCGCAAGAAGCGAAACAATAGCGAGAATTCTTGTTCAGCATCGGGCGCCTGCCGAATTCCCTTATCTCACCTGACTAATATAGATGGTTACCACAACGCCCTCGGCGCTGGTGGCGCTGGCCTGCGATGGCGTGTATTCCACGTTGATGTGCGGATTGGTCCTGTGCGGATGTTCCGCGGCGACCGGCGTATGGCCGTACAGCACGCCCTCCTGTTCGAGCCTGGTATATTCGGGCAGGGCGTGAGCGAAATTGTCCTGCGCCTTGCGCAGGCGCCCGATGTCGCGCTCGAGTTCGTCGGCGCGCGCCCTCAAGCCTGCAATCCGGTCAGTAAAATCCCGGCGCGCGCCGGCCGGTTCCGGGCCGGTATGGCGCGCCTGCCGGGCACTCATTTCATTGACCAGATAGGTGATTGTCTCTTGGCCGCTGCGGATGTGCGTTTGCTTGCGTTCAATTTCGGCCCGGATGGCAGGCAGGATGTCAGCCACCTTGTATCTCTTCGTATCCACATGGAAGAGCATGAGATCATTGGCGTCTTTACGGAACTTCTTCACCGAGCTTGCGATGTCGGGGTTGGGAATTGCCGAGAGGGGCCCGGGACCAGTACGTTCCAGCGCTTGCGGAAAGGCTTGGGCGACAACGGCTCTCGCATCGGCCTCGGTGCGCACAGTGACGTTTTTGGCGCCCCCGCGCAAGGCCCGGACCGCTTGCGCGACGCTCACTTCAGCTGTGGGCGGACCTGTGCGCTTATTGGTTTTTTCACGGTCCCTGGGGTTGATCTCGGCCTCGATCCACCACCCATCGGGCGCCGCGACCGGCTCTAGCGTACGCAAGCCATAGCGGATCTTGATTGCCGCGAGCACGGGCGTGATCATCGCACCGGTAACACGATTGCCGCGCAAGGCATTGACGGCGGTGACCGCCGCCCTCAGGCCCAGCTTGAGGCGTTCCTTCGGATCCTGCGGCACGCCCGCCTGCACCACCATGCGTCCCAGCTTGCGGGCGGTCGTCACGATCCAGTTCACCAGCCAGTCGAGCGCCCGGTCGATCGGCGCGCGGATCCTGGCGAAGATGCCCATGATGCGGTCGGCCACCCGGCCCATGCCCGCAAAACCGGCCAGGAAATGGATGGCCAGCGACAGCAAGCGGGCCAGCGTGCTCTCGACCCGGGTGGCCGCCGCCCCGATGTCGCCGGCGGCGATATTGACGATCGAGTCGATGAAGCCGGTCACAACCTGGACGATCTGCGAGATCCGGTGTACGAACACCATCACGGTGTCGTAGATCGACAGGATCGCGCTAATGAAGCCGGCTCCTGGAATGAACATGGCGGCCAGCCTCGGCAGCGCGCGCTGGACCACCATGTCGACCACGAAATCGCTAATGCCGCCGATGACCATCTGCTGCAGGTTGGCCAGTTGCTCCTTGATCTTGTCCCAGGCCGCCGCCGGCCCCTCGCGTACCAGCGTGGCGACGATGTCGAAGCTCGTTTCCAGGCTCTTGACGACGGTCTCGCTGGTGGCCCTCACCAGCTTCTGGCGAATGTTGGCCCAGGTGAGCCCCAGCACCGAGAATGCGAACTTGGCGATCTCGGTCAGCGACAGCGCCCTCGGAATGTAGATGCCCGGCAGCGAGCCGGTGAGCCATTCGATCAGCCCCGTGCGCAGGTGCGTCATGAAATTGGCCCCGAAATTCAGGAAGCCCTGCTTGGCCGCCCTGACCAGGTTGCCCACGAAGGGCAGGGGATTGCGCAGGATGCTCTTGAGCGCCGATCCGGTGCGCTTGATGTAGGCCAGTGCGCCGGGGCTGACCACGTCGAAGATAATCTCCAGCAGGTTCCAGGCCGCGTCGGCGCCCCAACTGAGGAAGCGTGCGGCAAAACCGCCGAACACGCCGGCCAGCCTGGCGAAGGCGCGCGGCACCAGCAGGATATCGACGATCTGCAGCGCCCTGAAAGCCTGCATGAACAGGCCGGGGATCTCGTTGACAAAGCCGCGCAGCGCGCCCAGCGCGCCCCGGAACCAGGCAAACGCGCGTGGAATGGCGTTCGCCCTTTGCATGTTGGCCCAGATCTCTTCTTCGCCGATGAACTTCATGAATTCGCCCAGCAGGCTCACCGGATCCTGCGCCACCGGCTCGCCGGTGATCGGGTCCCTGCCCATCACGGTACACAGCAGCGGATAGCCGCGCGTGCTCCTGGCGAAGGCGGCCACGGGTCTCAGGATGGCGTCCTTGATCAGGTTGACGATGCCGTCTTTCAGGGCCACGGCGAATGCCCTGATCCGGTCGAGCGGGCGCGCGACGATGGCCCAGGCACGGTCCCACAGGGCGCCCGGATCGCGCAGGTCGAGCAGGGAAAAGCGGCTGATAAAGTTCTCGATGTCCTGCCACAGCGCGGCGCCGATGTCGCGCAGCGCCTGGAACTGCCCGGCCGCCCACCCGCTCACGCTGTCGAACACGCCGTGGTTGTTGAGCGCCTCGGTAATCAGGTTGCCGCCCGGGATCATCTCGATCGCTCCGCGCAGGATGTTGCCCGCATTCCGGTCGACCCTGGCATTGTTGATGGGATTAAACCCGATCACCACCGTCAGCATGGTAAAGCCGGGCACCGCGGCGGCGCGGCGGGCAAAATACTCGCGCGGGTTGGGAATGCCGAGGAAATCGCCCTGTACGCGGGGGCTCACATGCTCGGTCACCGCGGGCGCCGCGCTGCGCCGTACCGCACCGCCCTGGGGCGAGGCGCCTTGCTGGATCGTGTGCGTCAGCTCGTGCGCGATCAGCTCCTTGCCGGCCGCCGTATCGGGCTGGTACTGGCCGCGCCCGAAGAACACGTTCTGGCCCAGGGCGAAGGCATTCGCATTGAGCTGGGCGCTTTGGGCGGCGGCCGCCTCGCCGGTGTGGATGCGCACCTTGCTGAAGTCGGCGCCGAAGCGCGGCTCCATGAAGCTGCGCACCGGGGCCGGCAAGGGCGTGCCGCCGGCCGTGTCGATGCTGGCCGGGGCGGCCGGCGCCGGACCGGCCGGCGCGCGCGCGATCGCCGCGCCGCTGGCCGATACCGGCTCCGGCGCGGCTATCCGCATCACGCGGCTGGCGACCGCCTGCGCTTCAATCTCGGCCGGGTCGTTGGGCGCCGTCACGCGCATGCACTCGATGGCCGGCGCGCTGGCGCTGGCCAGCAGCGCTTGCGTGCCCTGGTTTCCCAGCCGCTGGCGCAGCCCCTGTGCCGGCGACTGCGCCGGCGACTGCGCGGCGGCGGGCTGGCGCGCCAGCGCAACCGCCTGGGCGGGCCGGCGCTCGGCCAGCGCTACCCTTGCCGCAATGCGCTCCGCTCTCATGACGGGCTCAGGTCTTCGGCGCCGTCGTGGTCTCCTCGATCACCTTCGGATCGGCCATCAGGATCGGGCGTATGAAGCGCCGTACGCTATGGTCAGCCGTCCAGGTGCCGGCCTTGAGCTGGTCCAGCCGGGCCAGCACGATCCATTCGCAGTCGCAGTCGTCCGTGCAGCAGCTGCATTCGCCCTTGTAGTGGGCGCGATAGCATGGGTCGGAAACGGCGCTCGCCTTGGTGACGGAGTCGTCCGTGGCAGCCGTGCCGGCGGCCGCTGGATTGAGCTTGGCCGCCTTGCCGTTGGCCGCCTTGGCGGCTGCGGCTGCGGCAGTAGCGCCGGTGAAGGCATTGTTTGCGGTGCTGGCCGGCTCAGGGCATCCGCACGCGCATTCGGGCGCCGTGCCCACCACGCTCACTTCGAAGCCGTCGCGTATGCGGGTGCAGACCGAGGCCGCGTCGTCGTCATCCTGCGAGCAGACGGCGGCGCGCGGCGCGCAGTGCTTGTCGTAGCGGCGCAGCAGTACCCACAGCCTGGGCGGCACATCGACCCCGCAACTGGGGTCGATGGCCACGTCGGCCTGCTTGGGAACGTGGACCGGGTCGCCGTGGCAGTCGAGCGCCACGCCCGGCGTCACCTTCACCACGACCTTGCCGCACTCGAGCTCGGCCGAGACGACCAGGCCGCAGATCACGCCGCAGCCGAGCAGGGACTTGAACAGCATCCGGTTCAGCTCGCGCGTGTAATCGACGGCCAGGGTCAGGTCGTCGTCGTTGAGCAGCAATCCGGGGCTGTATTGCGGGCGCACCAGCGTGGAGGGCTCCTTTTTCGAGCGCAGGGGGGATTGATGGTTCATGACGTGATACCTCCGTTATCGGTGCTGAGCGCGGGCAGTTGGTCGGGATCGGGCTTGGCTGGCTTTTCGCCAACCGTGAAATGCGACAGGTAGGTGCCGCCCGGCGTGCCATTGCCGGTCGGGGCGCCGCTGTGGCCGCGCGCGTTGGCGTCGACCGCCTGGCCATTGCAGTCCAGGATGTGGTCGCCCCGGATCTCGATCTCCACCCCGACCTTGGTGCCTTCGAATTCGGTTTGCAGGCCGCGCACCGCGTCGCTGACCCAGCCCCAGCCGACCACCAGGCTCGCGCCGGTGGCCAGGTCGGGGTCCGTGTCCGCAAAGTCGATGCGCACGATCGGCGCGCGCATCGGCACCAGCCAGCCGCCTTCGCGCTGGCGGATCAAGAAGCGCAGCGCGAAGCAATCGGGGGTGACGCTTGCCTTGCGCACCGGCCTGGAAAACCCGACCTCGAAGGTGGTGATGCATCCGCCCAGCGGGCGGCTTCGCTCGGGCGCGAAACAGGCCTCGAAGTCGTCCCAGTCAACGATGTAGCCGGGCGCCAGCCAGTTCTCCCAGCTGATGAAATTGATGTGGGTCAGGTCGCAGCCGCGAATCAGGTCGAACAGCAGGTCGTTGCGCTTGACCAGCCGGCGCGGTCCGCATGCATCGCTCACTTCCTTGACGATCCACCGCTTGCATTCATCCATGCCCAGTTCGATGCAGGCCAGCGCCACGCCGTTGCGCAGGTCCACCCGCAAGCCCTCGTCCACCTCGGTCAGGGCGCTGCATTCGGCTCCGGGCTGAAGCGCGGCCAGGTGGTCGCACAGGCAGCAGGCGGCGCCGGCCCGCGCATCGTGCGGCATGTCCTGCGCGGCTTGCCCTCGGTCGTCAAGCTGCCGCTCGCAGCACGGACCGCCGGCGCAGCCGCAAGCCAGTTCGCACGCCTGCGGCTTGCAGCATGCCGCGCAAGGCACTTGCTGCAGCGAGTAGCGCACCGTTTCGCAGACGTGGTCCCATTGCGCCCGCTCGCCGCTGCACGCGTCCGTCACCGACACCGGCGCGACCAGCCGCTCGGCGTAGTGTACGCGTAGCAGCCAGCAATCGCCGGTGCCGCCGGGCAGTTCGAGCATGTCGTCGAGCGCCACGACCAGTTGCCCGGTTTGCAGCAGTTCGCGCCCCATGCGGTCGAGCGCAAGGCCGGCGCCGATGGCCAGCCTGCCGTCGGCCGTGCCGGCGCCCGACGCCGCCGCAGCCAGCGCCACCGGGTAGCCGTACACCACGCCCCAGCCGTGCATGGCGCGGTTGAGCAGGCGGCGCCGTTCCACCTGGTAGTCCTGCTCCACCCGCAGCGCGTCCGGCGTAAGCCGCTTGCCGCTGAAGTAGCGGTTTTTGATGCCGGACGTGCAGTCGGTGCCGCAGCAGGAATCCGGCTGCGGCTGGCCGCATTTCTTGGCCGCTTTCCATGTCGTACTCATAGTGTACCCCTTCCAGGTTGCTGTACTGTTCATCGCAGGCGCGGGCCCGCATCCATCGCTGGCAGGCGCGCCAGGCCGCTTACCGCGTCGGTCCCCAGGTGCGGCGCGGGCGCGCCGCCCAGCGTCAGCGCGTCGCCCAGCCGCTCGTCGAACAAGCGCGCGGCCGCGCTGCGCCAGCGCAGCGCCAGGCGCGCCGTCACCGGCATGGCGGCCTCCAGCAGCGTTGCCATCCAGGGTTCCCAGGCCGCGCGCTCGGCCGCGCTGGCCGTGATGGCGACCGTGACCTGGCCGACCAGGCGCGCCGCCGGATCGGGCGGCGCATCGGCGCAGGTCAGGCGGCCCTTGCCCAGGATGGCCTTGCGATTGAGCGCCAGCGCCGACGCCGGCAGGCCGGCCAGGATGGCCGGCAGCGCGCTGCCACGGCAGGCCGCGCCGCCCAGCGACGCGAAGCCGTGCTGCGCGCTCAGGTCGGCGATGCGGTAGCGTCCGGGCACGAGCGCGTCGAGCAGCGTTGCCAGGCCCGCGCGCGTGCCGCGCCGCGCCGCCAGCGCGTCGGCGCGCATCAGCAGGCGGCGCTTTTGTTGTTCGTCCAGCGCGTCGTCCCACGCCAGGCCGAGCCAGCGCGCCACGAAATCGAGCCAGGCCAGCGGCGCCGTGTGCGGGTCGATCATGCTGCCCATGGCGGCAATGCGCTGGTCCAGTTCCTGGGTGCCGGTTTCCAGTACGCCGACCAGCGCGCGCAGGAAGTTGTCCGGCCCGGCCTCGGCGCGCTGGTACACCGCCGGCAGGTATTCCATCAGCGTCAGGCCCGGATACAGCACGTCGAGGCGGTGCAGTTGCGGCAGCGGCGCGCCTGGCGCGGCCACCAGCGTCACGCTCACCCACAGCCACGGATCGCGCACCTCGAATAGCGGCGCCGCCAGCAACGCCGCCTGCGCCGGGCCGCGCCATACCACCGGCGCCTGCCAGCGGCCCAGGTGTTCGCGCAGGCGCGCCATCTGCCCGGCGCGCCCGCCCGCGATGCGCACCGCCTGTTCCTGCACCTGCGGGTCGCTGGTGGAGGCGTACGAGATCTCCATGCTGGTGCCGGGCGGAAGCGTGGCAAGCGCTTCGGCGCGCAGCCAGCGGCGCGGATTGTCGTTCAGCGGCGACAGCAGCACCGGCGTGATGAAAACGCAGCTGGCCTCCGCGCCTGCGCCCGCGCCCGCCACGGCGGCCAGCGCAAAGCGCAACAGGCCGTCGGCGGTGGTGACCAGCAGCGACGACGGCGTGGCATGCACGCCGGTGGCCGCCGCCGGCAGTGGCACCAGGCCCAGGCCGGCGCCGTCGCCGTCGAAGGTGAGTACGCCCGGGCCGCCGCCCCAGGCCTCGTGGTCAAGGCCGGCCAGCAGCACGCGCGCGCGCGCGTCGCTGCCCAGGAAGGCGCCGCTGAAGCAGGGACGGACGGTATCGACGTCGAGCGAGAACAGGGCGTTGGCGTCGCCCGGCGAGAACCAGTGCAGATGCGTGCCGCCGGCCGCCATCAGGACCAGCTTGCGCGGCCCGGCCAGCCAGGTCAGTTGCACCGGATCGGCCACGCCGTCCGGTGCGAAGCGCATGGTTTCATAGCCGGCGCAATCGATGTGGACGCAGTATGGGCGCCCGTCCTGCGTGATGAGCGCCCATACGCCGTCGCGCCCGTCGGCGGCAAAGTCGAGCAGGCGGGCGCCGTCGAAGTCCGTCACGAAGCGGCGCGTCAGCTGTTCGCGCTCATGGCAATGCAGCGCCGCCGCCGCCAGCCACAGCTTGTCGCGCTGTGCTGCCATGCGCCGCACCGGGCCGGGCGCCGAGGGCGAGGGCATGGAATGAACGGCCGGGTCGTCGGGATCGAGGCGCAGGAGCGCGCCCGCGCCGTCGTGCCAGAACAGCGTTCCGTCGCGCGCGGCCGCCGGCGCGAAGGCGCCGTTCGAGCGCACCAGTTGGGGCGTGCCGCCGAAAGGCGCGACCGGCGCCAGCGCGCCGCTGGCGGCCAGGGCGGCTTGGTCCGCCCGCGCCAGCACACCGGCGGCCCATTGGCCGGCGCTGGCGAAGCGGTAGCGGTGTTGGCGGGCGGCGCTCATCGTACTTCCGCTTGCGCAGGCCGGCGCACCGACAGCACGCTGGCGCGCAAGTCGAGCTTGGGCAGGCCAAGGCGTGGCGTGGCGACCGCGTCCAGCGCGCGCCCGGCGCTGTCGAACAGGCGCAGCGACAGCACGCGCCGCACGCCTTCCACCTGGCGCACCCAGGCCGCCAGGTCGCGCACGGTGACACCCAGTCCCAGGGCGCGCTGCATGCCGCCCGGGTGCGCCGCCACCAGCGCCAGGCGCGCTTGCAGCGTTGCCCCGAGCGCGGCCTGGAGCGCGCTTTCCTGGTAGCCGTCGGCGCTTTCCACCCGCAGCTCGATGCCAAACACCACATAGCGTGGCGCCAGCACCCGCAGGCGCAGGCCCAGCGGCAGGCGCGGCGCCAGCCGGCGCTCCACCGCCGCCAGCCAGCGCGCCGTTTCGGGCGCCGTTCCGGACGCGTCGTCCGGCTCCACCCCGGCCGGACGGGCGCGCATGGCGACCAGGTCCAGCACACCGTTTGCGCCGCCGGCCAAAGCCCAGGCGCGCGCCACTTCCAGCGCCGGCAGGGCCAGCGCGGCCGCTTCGACGTCGGCGCCGGTGACCAGCGCGTGCTCCTCGCGCGCACGGCGCCGCGCTTCGCGCCGCTGGTCGAGGTGGTCGACGCCATTGCGCCCGCCTTCCATGGCCAGCGGATTGACGCCGTACACGCCGTCGATGCCGCGCACCACCCAGCGCTGCTTGCGCGCGGCATTGCCTTGGGCGCCGTCGTTGACCGCGTAGCTCAGCAAAACCTGCGCGCCCGGGGGCACGATCCGGCCATTGACGCCATTGCCGAAGCAAATGCTGCCTTGCGCCGTATCGAGCGCAAACACCCGGTCGGCGGGCAAGCTGTCGGCCAGCCCCGGGCGCCGGCGCCAGGCGTGCAGCGCGCCGTCCTCGGCCACTTCCACCATGACCGGTTCGCCCGCCGCGTCGAATTCCAGGCCGCTTTCGCGCAGCCGCAGCAGCTGGTCGGGCAGGCCGCTGGCAATGTGCAGCTCGCGCGCGACCAGGCGGCCCTGGCGCACCGCAATCACGTTCAGGTCGATGCGGCTCACGCGCGGCGGCCTGGCGAAGCCGCGTTCGGCGCGAATCTCCAGCGTGAACTGGCGCGGCGAGCCGGCCACGCCCGACACGTCCAGCACCAGCGCGCCGCTGCGCATGAAGCCGTCGGTGCTGTCGTCCACCACCGGCAGCGCATGGCGCGCCGCGCCGCTGGCGAGCGTGACGGCAAGCGCAAGCGGCTCGCCGGCGGCGTCGGCGGCGCCCGAGGTGGCGTCGGCGCGCACGCCGATGGTGATGACAGCGCCGTCGGCGTCCGCGCGCCGCGCCGGAAACAGGCCGCCGTCGACCGGGCAAACGATGTCGATCGCCAGCACGTCGCGCGCGCCGGCGCGTTCTCCGAACGGCAAAAACAGCACGTTGCCGCGTTCATTGGTGGCGCTGTGCTCGAGCACCCGGCCGTCGGCCAGCCGGGTGTACAGCGCGCCGACTTGCCCCGCCACCCACAGCTGCTTGCGCACGGTACGGTAGGCGGGCGAATCGGACTGCTCGGGATGGACCAGCGCGCCGGCGTCCAGCACCAGGCTGCGCGTGTAGCCCAGCGCGCTCGAGCCGGGCAGGCGCTGCAGCCATAGGTAGCCGCTTGCCGCGCGCGGTCCGCGCGGCGCCAGGCCGAACAGGGCGGCATAGGCCGCGCGCTCGTCGCGCCGCATGCGCGAGAGCGAATACATCTGCGCCTCGGTCACCCAGGCCAGCAGTTCGAGCAGGGTGATGCCGGGGTCGTGCAGGTTATGGTCGGTCCAGCCAGGGGCCAGGCTGGGCAGCCGCGAGCGCCCGATGTCGAGCAGGTCGTCGAAGCGGCGGTCGAAATAGTTCGGGGCCAGTGTACTCACTGTTCGGTCTCCACGATGATCAATTCAATGCGCAGGCCGTCCTCGGCCAGCATCACCAGCTGGTGCGGGCGCACCGCTTCGCGCCAGGGGGCCGCTGCGCCGTCGGGCCCGATCTCCTCGAATGACACCCGTTCGATGCCTTCGAGCCCTGGCGCGTCGAGCAGGGCCAGCGCGACATCGTCGTCAAGCGGGTCGGCGCCCAGCGGCCAGCCTTCGCGTTCCAGGCCGCCGCTGGCGGGATCGAAGAACGCCGACAGCGCGGCCTTGGCGTAGTTGGCCAGCTGGCCGCTGCCGCCCAGCGTCGCAACGCGCAAGGCAAGGCCGATGCGCAGGCGCCTCGGCGCCGGCCCGGTAATGCGCAAGGCGCGCCCGATGGCCATCTGCGGCGGGGCCGCGGCCAGCAGGGTGTACCGCAGTTCGCGCCGCACGGCCTGGCTCGGCTGCACATCCGGGCCGCGCATCACGATCACCAGGCGCAGCCCGCTGCTGTCGGGGAAGGCGCGCGCCTGGACGATGTCGGGCGAGCTTTGCAGGGCGTGATCCTCGAAGTCGGCCGCGCTCAGGGCGCGCTCGCGATGGCGCAAGCGGGCCGGCGCAAAACGCCGCACCCGCTGCGGGTCATCCGGCGCCGCGCCGCCGGCCGGCTGGTCGGCGGCAAACACCGCTTCCACGCCGTCGACCGCGGTGATCAGGTTCAGCTTGGTGCGCTGGGCGATGGCGTTGGCCGCGAGCACGCCGTCCGCCGAACCGGGCGCGCTGCGCTGGTATGAAAAGGCGACAATGGCGTCGCGTCCGATCGGCGGAATCATGCCGTGCAGGCCATCGCCGAAGCGCACCGCGCCGCTGGTTTCGTCGAGCGAGTAGACCCGCTCCAGCGCGCCGCTGTCGTCGACGTCGGTGACCTGGCGCCACAGCACCCAGTGGCCGCGCAGGTCGGACGCGACGTCGCTGACCACGCTGGCCGGATCGGCGCGCAGCAAAGCGTCGCGTTCCTCGCCGCTGAGCGCTTCGCGCACCCGCAGCTCGAGCGTGTCGCGCAGCAGCGGGGGACGCGCCAGCAGCAGCACCTGGCCGGGCGCGCCGATGGACGAGCCGAGCCGCTCGCGCGTCATGGTTTCGGCGGCGCGCGCCCAGGCCGCGTTGATGTACACGCCGCGCAGGTGCGGCGTCCAGCGCTCGCCCTGGCGCGCGGGCGACAGGCGCAGCCAGCACAGCGCGCTGCCGAACAGGCCGGCCACCACCGTCGGCAAGGTCAGGCTCAGCGACAGCAGGCCGCTTTCGCCCAGCGCGCGCGTGCCGTCCTCGGCCACCACCGGCACGAAATGCGCGCCCGACAAGGCCTCGATGCGCAGCGGGGCGAAGGCGTCGAACATCTGCTCGCGCTCCACCAGCACCAGCAGCTTGACCGGCTGGCCGGCCAGCGCCGCGCTGAAACCGAGGTACAAGGCGCGTTGCGGCGCCGCCGGCGGCGCTGCGGCCTGGCCGGCCGCAGGCGCCAGCGTACTCGCGTCGCAGGCGCAGGCGGCGCGACATGCGGGCCCCGCCGCCGCTGCCTGCGCCTGGTCCGACGACGGCGGCAGGCCGCTGGCCAGGTGGGTGAACATGCTCACCAGCGCACCGGCCGTGCGGTTGGCGTCGCTCTGGTCGCGCACGGCGCCGCTGTCGGCGCTCAGTACATAGGTCGGCAAGACCGGCTGGCCGGCCGCATACTGCACGCGCAGGTTTAGCACCTGGGGCGCACCCGCCTCGTCGGGGAAGCGTTCGACGGTCTGTTCGGTCGAGCCGTCCGGCCTGGTGACCGTCTTGACCACCGTGCGCGGCTGGCCGTAGTCGCCCCCGACCAGGCGCGCGCGCACCCAGTGATTGTTCGTGCCGGCCCAGTCGCTCGGCTGCAGGTCGTCGGGCATGTCGAAGCGGATCGCACCGCTGCGCTTGAGGTTCAGCGTTTCGTCGCGCAGCCCGCTCAGTTTCCACCAGGCGGCGCCATTCCAGTACTCCCACGACAGCTCCGGATTGGCCTTGGTGTCGCGTGGCTGGGTCGACCATTTGTCGACGGCGCCGTCGACCACGAACCTGGTGGCCATCGGGGACGGGTTCGGCAGCGATACAAATTCGCGGTCCAGGGCCACCAGCATCGGGCGCCGGTTGATGTCGACCTGGAATGCGGCGCCGCGCTGGCGTTCCGGACCGGCGCCGGGGAAGGTCAGCAAGGTGTGGCCGAGCAGCCCGGCGTCCCAGTTGCCGGTCGTGGCCGGATCGAGCTTCATCAGGGGGGCGACCCTGCCGCTTCCCGCTTCCTGGGGCCAGTACGTCACGCTCGTTTCGGTCCCAAGATCGAGGTCGGAGGCGAGCGTGGCGACGCCCATGCCCGAGATGGTGTCCACCGGGTACAGGCTGGTCGAGAGGCTGGTCTTGATCAGCAGCACATGGGAAACGCCGGTCCCGTCACCCGCGCTTAACGCGATCTTGTCCGTGTCGATCACGGCGCCCACCAGGCCGGCGCCCGAACTGCGGTACGCCAGCAGGGCGTCGCCCGATTGCGGGTCGGGGTAAGGCCCGCTCATTTCATACAGGGTCTCGCCGGCATGGTTGACGCCGGCGGCGGCGATCACCCGCACCGCCAGCCCCGCGCCCGTCGTCGCCGCGATGCTGTCGCTCGCAGCCAGCGGCCGGTCGGACAGCGGCGTGATGACGGCGCTGGCCAGGTGCGTGTCGAAGGTTTGCTGGCGGCCCAGGTTGAACTCGGCGACCAGCACCTGGCCCGACATCCCCGGCAGCACCAGGTGCTGCGCCAGCAAGGTGGGGGCGCCATTCGGGGCACCCATGCCGGCCGGGATGTCGGTGCTCATCAGATCGGCCGCGACGGACGGATTGTAGGGCGACCACCAGGCAAACGTGGGCGCGCCCGTTGCCGGCCGCAGTGCCAGCGCAAAACCGGGCTGGCCCGAGCTGACATGGACATCGATGGCGTTGCCCAGCACGGCGCCGCTCAGATCGACCCGCTCGAGCGGCCCGGACGGAAGCTGTTGGTTGGGCTGCGACAGCGAGGCGCGCAGGAAGTCCTGGCCGCCCGCCTTGCACGCGGCGACGGCCAGCAGCCTGCGGTCGGTGCGGCGCAGCGCCGCCGGCGCGATGCTGGTATCGGCATCGCCGAACAAGGGCGTGCATGCGCCGGCGACACCGCTTGCCGGCGCCGAGATGGCAATCGCATACACGACGCTGTCGTCGCCGATGCCCAGCAGGCCCTGGTCCATGCTGCCCGAACCCATGTCGCCGGCCTGGTCCACGACCGGTACGATTTTCTCCAGCGCCACGTCGGCGCCCGCCAGCTTGACCTCGACCGGCGCCCAGGCGCCGTTGGTGTCGCTCAAGTCGCGCACATGCAGCCTGGTGCCGAGCAGGGCGAACAAGCGGTCGCCGCCGCCGCCCTCCAGGTGAACCAGCCCGCGCACGGCGGCGTTCTGGCCGGGCGTGGGATCGACCGCGCCCAACGGCGACCAGCCGCTCAGCCCCGGCAGGATGCCCAGGTCGCTCCACAGCCACACCGATCCCCCGGCGGCGACCGCCACCAGCACGTCGTACCCGACCGCGCCGAAATCGCGCCACCAGAGCGCCGGCCGGTAGGAAGGGCGCGGGTCGAGCACCACCGGCAGTCCCGCTACCGACTGCAGCATCAGCGCAGGGGAGGGCGGGCGCAGCGGCTTGCGGTAGGGATCGAGGCGCGCGCTCCCCGGGTTAAACGCGAGCAGATGCAAGTGGCCATCCTGCGCCACCCCGGCCAGCAAGCGATTGGCGCGCTCGCCCACGCGCAAGCTGGCAAACGACGCGAACGAGGCGTCGGCCATGTCGATGCAGATGCGCACGCTGGCGCCCGCTTTGGAAAACGCTTCGGCCGAGCCGAGGTAGAAGGCGTCGAACTGGCGTGGCTCGCGTCCGAGCGGAAAGAAGATGTCGTTCAGCTCCAGCGGCGTGCTGTTGGCCATCGCCTCGACCCCATCGACGCCGCCGGGCGCGCCGGGCGGCGGGCAAGCGCCGTCCAGGTCGACCCGGTTGACGCTCACGGTCAGCGCATCGCTGGCCAGCGGCTCCCCGGCCGGCACCCGGGCCACGCTGGCGCGGATCCAGCGCGACTCGACCTCGCCCACCTTGCGCGTTGCGATCGCTCCCTTCGGCTTGGCCAGCGCGGAGCTCGACGACCCCGGCAGGAATGCCTGCCAGGCGGCCGTGTCGCCGCCCGCAAGCGTGCCCCAGTAGTGCCAGCGTACCCCCGGCGGCAGGGCGCCGATCCCGCCGACGCTGATGGTCGCTTCCGATTCGATGTTGAGCAGATCCGGGTGGCCCAGGTACAGCGCATGGAACTGGCGGTTGATGGCGTGCCCGCCGAACGGGTCGAAGGCGCTCACCTTGCGCACGGCGACGTTGGCACCGTCGAAGCCCTCGCCCTGCGGCACTGCGGGATCGATGCTGACCAGGTCGTCGTTGACGGCTTCGATGCTGAACTGCGCGCCGCCAATCTCGATCAGCATGCCGGGCGCCAGGCCCAGCGGCGGATCGAGCTGCAGCGTCGTCGCTCCGGGCGCGGCGAAGCTGCGCAGGCGCCACTGGGTGGGCAAGGGATCGAGCGGATCGAGGCTGGACAGGCCCGGCGGCGGCAGGTAATAGGCATCCTGGCCGCTGTCGGCCCCGACCACCACCTGCAGCCGGCTCGGCACCAGGCGCACCTCGCCCTCGGTTTCAAACACCACCGGCGTACCCAGCGCGCTCGCCTGCAGCTGCACCGCGCGCGGCGCGCTGACCGCCTGCGCCTTGTCGGCCAGCTTGAACACGACCGGCATGCGCGCCGCAATGGCGGCCTGGCCGCGGATCGCCAGCCAGTCCAGCAAGCCGAGCGCCATCTTGTCGGCGCCCTTGTCGAGCCGCTCGGCCACTTCGGCGTTAAAGCGCGCGCCGATCGCCAGCAGCGCGTGTGCGAAATCGCGTTCGCCATCGGGCCCGCCCCACGACGGAATCCACAAGCGGGCGCGTTCGAGCAGCTCGCGATGGAAATCGCTTTCGCGGCGCGCGTCCAGCCCCGGTGCGCGGCGCCGGCTCATGCCCGTCCCCCTTCGCGGAAGTAGAATGGAAAGACCAGGTTGCCGGTCTGGTTGGTCTTGCGCACCCGGTATTCGATCTCGACTTTCAGCAGGCCCGTGGCGGCGCCGTCGGCGTCGGCGGCCACGTCGAGTACCTCGATGCGCGGCTCGAACTCGCGCAGCGCTTCCGACACCACCGAGCGCACCCGCTGCAGCAGGGTGCTGTCGATCACCTCGAATACCAGCTCGTGAATGCCGCAGCCGACGTCGGGACGCATCAGGCGCTCGCCGGGCGCGGTCTCGAGGATGATCAGGATCGCCTGGCGAATGTCGTCCTCGTACTCGGCCACGGCCAGCTGCCCGGTGCGCGGGTCGAGCGCCACCGGCATCGCCCAGCCGCGCCCGAGAAAGTCCTTGCGTTCATCCATGGCCATCGCTGCTCCTAAGCTATCAATACGGTGGCGTCGCCGACCGCGATGGTATTCGGCGCGCCCGCTTCGACGATCGAGTCGCCCATGCGGGCCGCCGGCATGCCGCCGATCAGCACGCTGGTGCTCCCCATCGCCACCATGCCGCCCACGTGCGGGCTCGGTCCGTTGAACAGCGGACAGACATGGGTGTCGGAGCCGGCGCGCCAGGCCGGCCGCCCGCCGATCAGCACCGTCGGGCAACCGGGCCCCGGCCCCAGCGGCGTGCCGTGACTGGTGCTGTCGCCCACCCTGGCTGCGCTTTGTCCCATGCCGCCTCCCTGTATATATGTCAGTTCAGCTTGATCAGCGAACCGTTCAGGTTCATGATCGCGCTGGTCTTGATGTCGAGCGTGCCGCTGGCCTGGATCGACACCGTGGCGCCCTTGAGGGTCAGCTTTCCGGCCGCCTCGACGGTCACCGCGCCGTTCTTGCTGTCGATCGAAAACGTGTTGCCCTTGCCATCCTCGAAGCGCATGCCGTCGTCGTCGATCCGCACTTTCTTGCCGTCGTCGAGGGACAGTTCGACCACGCCGCGCGCACCGTCGTCGAACAGCAACTGGTGGCCCTTGCGCGACTTGAACAGGCGCTTGTCGTTGTTGCCGTCGCCGTTGGCCACCGGCGGCTTGTCCTGGCCGTTCCACAGCCCGCCCAGCACGAACGGAAAGCGCAGGTCGTCGCGCTCGAACGCCAGCAGCACCTCGTCGCCCACTTCGGGAATCAGCACCAGCCCGCGCCCGTCGCCGGTCATGGGCGCGGCCAGGCGCGCCCAGTAGCTTTCGCGCGCCTGGTCATGCCACGGATAGCTGACCTTGACCCGGCCCAGGCCCTCGGGATCGTTGTTCTGGGTGACCAGGCCGATGGCCACGCCCTTGACGCTGCCGCCGGACTCGGTCTCGGTGTCGCGCGCCGCTTCCATGATGTTCATAATCCAGTCTCCTTGACCTTGAAGCGCGTGCGGTAACCGTTGGCGTCGATCTTGTGGGTGGCCTGGTGGACGTAGTAGGTCTTCGAGAACGGCTGGCCCAGCTTGTCCAGGAAGACGTTGCGGTCGGGCCGGATCTCGGGCAGGCCGATGGCTTCGGCCTCGCCGGTGAGGAACTCCTTGGCGCGCTCGTTGAGGGTGGCCACGGCGCGCTGGTTGGCCTCGGCCTGGGTGAACACCGGCTGGCGGATGCGCAGCGCGGGCTGCTTGGACTGGTCGCGCACGAACGCGTTCAGGTGCTGCCCGGCGCTGTTGCCCTGCGCTTCCAGGCCCGATTCCTGGCCGGCCCGCGCCACCCCGACGATCTTTTCCTTGCGCGCCGGGTCCCAGCCGTACACCTCCACCCGCGACACCTGGCGCGCCAGGTTCGCTTCGGGCTTGAAGCTGATCAGGCCTTCGCCCCAGGCCAGGCGCACGACGGCGTCGCCGCGGTCGTGCGGCGGATGAAAATGCAGCACCCGCTGGGCATCGACGAACAGTTCGAAGTGGTTGGCGTCGGCCAGCTTTTTCAGGAAATCGAAGTCGCTTTCCTGGTTTTGCTCGATCTGCGGACGCTGTTCCCTGGTGGCCTGGATGTCGGACTGCAGGTTGTGGAAGCTGGCGATATCATGCACCGCGTCGCTGTCGCTGGCCCTGGACCAGGTGCGCGAGTTGCGCCCGGTGGTGAGCGGGAAGGCGTGGTCGTAACCGGATACCTCCAGCTCGGGCGTGCCGGCGTCGGGGAAGTTGGTGGAGATTTCGGTGATCACCCCGCTCAGCACGAGCGGGGTGGCGCGCGCATCGCCGTAGCCCATGCACACCTCGACCTCGGCCCCGAAGGTGAGAATGTCGAGCAGTTTCTTGTTGCGGCCGGTGGCAAAGGCGCGCATCTCGATGTTATAGGCGTTCGTCACCGTAAAGCTGAAGCGCGCGGCGCCGCCAAGCATCAGGTCCACCGAGACCTGGCTCACGGCCACCAGGGTGTCGCGCACCAGGTCCTCGCGGTCGACCCGGAGCGCGAACGCCGGCACGTAAAAGTCGCCATAGCGCTTAGAAAGTGTTGCGAGTTCCATGTGGATGCTCCATCGGTGGCAGTTCCAGCCAGTCGCCCGGCGCGATCTCGCGCGGGTCGTCCAGGTCATTGGCTTGCGCAATGCGCAGCCACTCGTTCGGATCGTTGTATTCGCGCACCGCCAGCAGCCACAGGCGGTCGCGCCCGACCACCACCCGCCGCTTGCTCTTGTCGGCCGATTCACGGCGCGGCGCTTCCATTTGCTGCTTGAGCGTGCGGTACTCCTTGAACGTGACGTTCAAGGTGGCGCGCGCCGGGGTGCCGTCCGGCTGGAACATGGTGACTTTGCGGCTCAGCTTTTCGATAATCGCGGTAAATTCCAGCGGTCCCCAGTTAAAACGGACCGGCGACGGGGCGTGGATCTTGCTGTCGATGGCAAGCAGCTTGCTGATCGCGCGGATGCGGTTCATCACCGGGTGCGCTTCGGGCTTCTCGCGCGAGGCCGGGCCTTCGGGATCGGTGTAGTCGTCCAGGAACAGCTCCATCGAGAGCTGGTCCGCTTCGCCGTTGACGAACTGCAGGATCGGCGAACTGAGGCCCGGCACCGGCGTCGCCTTGTAGGCGTTGGCGCGCTCGAAGGTGTATTCGTTCGGGTTGAACAGCACGCTGATGACCTTGTCCTTGTCGTCGCCTTCGAGGACGGTGATGGTCGCCTTTTTCAGTTGGGCCTCGGTCATGGTTGTCCTTTAGCGGCCGCGCCGTTCGCGCTCGATGCGCATGCTGCGTTCGACGCGGCGGATCACTTCATCGGCCAGGCGCTCGGCCAGCGCGGGGGCGAGCGAGGTGGCCTGGAGCTGCTGGCGCACCGGCGCGGGCAGGGCGGCCCCCGGCGCGGCGACAGCGGGCGCGGCGCGAGCGCTGTCGGCGGCGCTGGCCAACAGCATGGGCGCGCCGGCGGCGCGCGCTTGGCCTTCTTGCGCCCTGGGTGCGGCAGCGGCCTTGCGCCACACCAGCGTGGGCGCGCGCGCATGGCGCAGCGCCGCCGCGCAAGGCGCCTCGGGCGACCGATGGCTGGTGGCGGCGCGCAGCGCGGCGTGCCGCAACGGCGACGGTGTCGCTTTCCATGCCAGCTGCGGCGCCGGCGCGCGGCCCGCGAGCGCCATGCGCGCTCCGCCTGGCGCGGCAAGCAAGGCATGCGCGCCGCGCGGGGCAGCCCCGGCGGGCGCCGCTGGCGCGGTGCCGCGCCATGCGCGCCACACCAATGCGGACGGCGCCAGGGCGCGCAGGGCGCGCGCACGGGGCGCTGGCATGGCTGGCGTGGCCGCCGCCGCATGGCGTGGCGCGCCGTGCGCAGCCCTGGACATGTCCAGCCGCGTCGGCGGCGGCGCGCCGGGCAGCGCCTGCGTGCGCGCCGGGAACATGTTCGTGACCTGGTGCAGCACGCTCACATGCAGCCCGATGGCGGCCGCCCAGGACGGCGCCGAAAGCAGCCGGGCGCCGGCCGTGGCGGGTACACCCTGCGCCCTGGCATTGCGGCGCCATTGCAGCCGCAGCGCGGGCCAGCGCGCGCCGCCACGGGCGGCGCGCGTGACAGTGACACGCCAGGCGCCGCTGCGCGGCGCGAACGGTGCGATGGCGGGCCGGAACGGCTTCATATCCCTTTCCTCAGCCCGTGATGGGCAAATTCCACGCTTTCCATCACCACCTGCGAGGCGTTCGCGTCCAGGTCGGCGCACGACCATTTGACCGGAAACGCGTGGTCCACATGCCAGGTCCATCCCTTGCCGCCCTGTTCGTCGAGCAGGCGCACCGAGATCGTGCGGCGCTCGATGCGGCCCTCGGCGGCGTCGTGCGCCCAGCGCCACAGCAGCTCGAACGCCAGTCCGCGTTCCAGAACCAGCACCGGGTGCGCCACCTGGGTAAACAGCTTGTGCTCGTAGTGGTTCACGCCGCCCTCGCGGCGCGACTCGTACTTGATCTCCTGCGACAGGCCCTTGGCGCGCAGGAAGCCGCCCGCGAGAATGCCGTTGATCTCGACGATGAAACGGAAACCGCGCAAGGGGTCGGGCCGGGTTGCCATGATTGTCAGAGCTCGAACGGGTTGGCCGGCGCGCCGGACTGGGCGCGGTTGATCGCCGATATCTCGCGGCACCAGCGGCGCCGCTCGCGATGCTCAAGCTGCATCAGGTCGCTGTGTGACCAGTGAAAATGCATCGCGATGAAGGCCATCTCCTCGTACAGCGACTTGACGGGATAGGCCTTCATGCTCCCCCCGGGGCGGGATCCGCATCGAGCTCGCCGGGCGCGTTCAGGCGTTCGTACAGCTGCTGCAGGTAGGCCAGGTCGGACGCATACAGGCCCTCGATGGTGCTGGTGTCGATATCGGTCAGCGAACCGAGGCGCACCAGCACGCGCGCCAGCACGATGACGATCAGGTAAGCCTCGTTTTGCTGCACGCGCGGGTCGCGCAGCGGCAGGATTTCATCGGCGGCGGTGGCCAGGCGCATCACGCCTTGCCGGTGCAAGGTGCCGCCGGCGTCCACATAGCCCTTGGGCAGCGTGAACCCGACTTCGGTCGCGAAACCGGGACGGACATGGTCGTTCATAAGGTTCTCTCCTGGCGCTATTTGATGCGCTCGATGCCTTCGTTGCACAGTTCAAGTACTTCGATGAAGACCTCGTTGCCCTTGGCGCTGAGGTCGCTCGGGTCGTATTTCACCGGCCACGCGTCGGTGACGACGAAGCGCGCGCGGTCCTCGCCGGCTTCGTCCTTGACCACGATGACCACCTTCTTGCGGCGCTCCGTGACCCGGCCGTCGGAGACGTCTTTGTGCCACTTGAACAGGTCGAGCGCGTTGGTGCCCACCGTCACCCCCGACTTGAGCGTGATGTTGCCGTACTTGGTCAGGCCGGACAGCTTGCGCATGTGCGGCGGGTCGCTGCCTTCGCGGTAATCGACGGCTTCGATGGTGGTTTCGGCGATCGCCACTTCGTTAAATCCCGCCCGGGTGATGTTGTCGATCTCGAGGCGGAAACGGAAATTGCGTAAGGGATCGTTGCGGTCCATGCCTGCTCCTTTTAGCGCTGCGCTTCGGCGGTGTGCTGGAATATGCGGAACACCACGAACTCCGCCGGCCTGACCGGCGCGATGCCGACTTCGCAGATCAGGCGGCCGTTCAGGATGTCGTCCTGGGTCATCGTGCTTTCGTCGCAGGTGACGAAGAACGCCTGTTCCTCGGTGCGCCCGAACAGCGCGCCCTGGCGCCACTGGTTGCGCAGGAACAGGCGCAAGGTATCGGTCACCCGGTCCCACAGGGTGATGTCGTTGGGCTCGAACACCACCCACTGCGTACCCTCGTAGATGGAGCGCTCCAAAAAGATGAACAGGCGCCGCACGCTGACATACTTCCACAAGCCGTTCGAGCTCATGGTGCGCGCGCCCCAGATGCGGATGCCGCGCCCGGGGAACTGGCGGATCGCATTGACGCCGCGCGGGTTCAGCACCGACTGGGTGTTGTCGTTGATGTCGAACTCCAGCGCGAGCGCGCCGCGCAGGATTTCATTGGCGGGCGCCTTGAACACGCCGCGTTCGACGTCGGTGCGGGCGTACACGCCCAGCACATGGCCGCCGGGCGGCACCGACTTGCGCGCCCCGGTCTGCGGGTCGGACACCGTAATCCACGGGTAGTAGAACGCCGCGTAGGCGCTGTCCTGCACGCTAGTGCGCGGGTCGAGCGCGGCGGCGTCGCCCTTGCCCTTGGCGACATCGACGGCGGCAAAGCGGAAGCGCATGCGCTCGCAGTGGCTGATGATGGCCTTGGCCACGTCGGCGCCGACATCGGGCGCGTACACCAGCGACACCTCGCGGCAGGAATCGAGTTCCAGCGCGGCCAGGCCCTGCGCTTCGGCGCGCGCGGCGCCCGGCACCAGCTCGCCCTGGTAGTCGGCGACGTCGATCGGGGCCGGATCATCCAGCCCGGCCTGATCCAGCGCGCTCGAGCCGTTGGCGGGACGCGCGTCGGCGCCGCCAGGCGCAATCTTGAACAGGGTGGCCAGGGCCGAGCTGTCCTGCATGCGCTTTTCGTGGAAATCGGGCGAGGCGGCGTCGGTGACCAGGTCGTCGAAGTCCTCGATCAGCGCAGGCCGGGGAGGGCGCAGCGGCTCGGCGAACGGATCGAAGGGCACGAAACCGGGCGCCGGATTGGACCAGAAGGCAAAGCGCAGGCGAAAGCCGACCGCTTGCGGCACGCCGCCGCCATCGGGGCGTTTGGTGGTGCTGTCGTCGATGCGCGCCCAGACCCGCTTGCCCCAGCTGCCCGGCCCGGCGGCGCGCACCATGAACGGACCGAAGGCCGCTTCGGCCGCGGTGGCGTTCTCGCCCACGATGCGGGAAACGTACAGGCGCTTGCCGCCGTTCTCGAAGAAGCCGCTGGCCGAGTACGGCATGAACTTGGCGTCGCCGAAGGTGCCGCCGAACCAGCGCTGGTATTCCTTGTAGCTGGTGACCATGCGCGGCTTGATGGCGCCGCGCTCGGTCTCGCCGAGGAAGGCTGCGGTACTGGTGGGCACGCCTTCGATCGGACGCGGGCCGCGCTCGATTTCTTCGATATACACGCCGGGAGTGAGGTATTCAGCCATGTTGGTTCTCCAAGGTCAGGTTGCCGGCGTGCGTTGAGCGCCGTCGCAGGGCGGCACGGGCGTGTATTTGCTGCAGTCGAAGGGCTTGGCCAGTTCGGCCTTGGCATCCTTTTCGATGCTGTCCATGCGCGCCTTGATCTCGTCGGCGACCCGCTTGATCTCGGCGTCGGTGCTTTTCAGGTCCGCTTCGGCCTTGGCCAGGGCGTCCTTGACCGGCAGGTAGCGGTGATTGACCAGGCAACAGATGATGGGGAAGTATTTGGCCGGCTCGACCAGGTAGGCATGCCGGTCCAGCATCTGCATGCGCACGCTTTGCGGGCCCACGTCCGGGCCGCAGCAGTCGTCCGGATCCTGCGCGCCGCAGGTGCACAGTTCGGTGTACTTCTTGTCGATCACGGTGACGGCCGTGGACGCCGGGGGGGCGATCGCCAGATGCAGCGGCAGCAAGCGGATGAACACGTCGTACAGACCCTTGGCCGAATCGGAGGCCAGTTCCTTGACGCCGGCCATCAGCTTGAGGTTCTCGTTGAGGACCGCCTCGATGTCGGCGCCCGGCTTTTCCCAGACCGTCAGCACGCGCTTGACGCGGTCGAACGCCGCCTGCTTGAGCGCCAGGTCGCGTTCCTGCCAGTAGCGTTGGTCGTACAGGCAATAGGCCTTGTCGTAACGCTGGTCGGGGCGTCCCTTGAGCAGCAGTTCGAGGGAGCGCACCTTGTTGAACAGGCTGCACACCTGGCACTCGACCTGGCAACGCCAGCACGGCGCGGCGCACACGATGCGGTGGATGAGTTCGGCGATATCGCGGTCCTGCTGCTTCCAGCGATCGAGCAGCAGATGGTATTTTTCGGTCGTGTAGTCATCCTGCGCCAGCTTGGCCTTCTGCAGCAGCGCTTCGAGGTCGGCCTTGAACGACTTGGCCCGCTCGGCCTCGTTGATGGCGCGCGCCTGGTCGGCAATCAACTGGTCGAAGCAGTTGCTGGTCGAGCCGGGCGCGGGCGGGCACAGGCACAGCGCAGGACAGGGATCGGTTCCGGTGATCGGCGGCACCTTGGGGTCTTTCGAGGTATCCGGCGGCGCACAGGTCGCGGCGCCGGGCATCTTGGGCTGGCCGGCCGGTCCGCCCGCGCCCGGGCAGCAGTTGCCCCCTTGTTGAGGGTGCTGCTCAGGGTTGCCGGCGGCGCCGCACTGTTGGTGTTGATCGTTGATCATGTCAGTAATCCCCTCGGTCACAAGTCACGGTAAGAAGGTGTTCAAGGCAAACGGCGGGGCGATGTCGGTGACCCGTCCCTCCGGCAGCGCAAATTCGGCCGACATGGTGGTGGCGCCGGCGCGGTGCGCGCACAGCCGCACACGCAGCCGGCCGGCGCCGTCCTTGCCGGGTTCCTCGGCGCGGCCAAAGCGCAGCGTGACGCTGGCGTCGCCGTGGGCGTCGGTGCGCGAGCGCAGCGGCGCATCGACCCAGGCGCCGCTGTCGAACCAGCGCAGGAAAACCTCGGCATGGGCGGCCGCCACCGGCGCGCCGGACGCCGATTCGATCAGCGAGAAGCGCAGCGCGGTCGTTCCCGCCTGGAAGGGGTAGGCGCGCGCGGGCGCCAGCGCGATCTGCACCAGGCGCTTGGGCGGCACAGGCGAGGCCACGCTCGCGCCCTGGTACGGCAGCAGGCCGGGGTCGACCGTCACCTGCTGCGGCGCCAGCGGACGGCCGTCGTCGAGCCAGACGAACACCCCGCCGGCGTTGAGCACCGGCGCCTGGCCCAGGGCGCTGGCGTTGACGCTGATGCCGGCGCTGATGCGCGTCAGGGTAACGCCGTCGAGCACTTCGGCTGCGAACAGCACCTGGCGCCGCCAGGCGCTTTCGGCGGGGGCGATCAGGCGGCTCATGCCCGCCCCGCCCGGCCGAGGTGGCCGGCATCGAGCCGCTCGTCGATGACCGGGGCGGCCGGCGTGCCGGGATCGCGCGGATCGAGCCACACGGGCGAAGCCAGGAAGGCCACCGAGGTGCGGTAGTTCATGGTGGGGAACAAGGCCCAGAGCCGGCTCATGTCGTCGTTGCCGAGCGGATCGAGCGAGACCTTGACCGGCTCATGGTCGACCGCGATGCCGGCCAGGATGGGATCGCGCTGCAGCGTCTGCAGCGCCGAACCGAGGAACTTGAGCTGCTCCAGGTCGGCCGCCTCGCCGGCGGCGTCGCCCAGGGTGAGCAGGTAGTACAGGTCGAGCGCCAGCGCGTCCTTGTAGGTGATGCTGACCGGCGGCGCGGCGGGCGACGGCACGGTGTGCGCCGTGTTGCGCAGGCTCGGGTTGGGCGCCACGCGGTACAGGAACAGGACCAGCTTGTGGCCGGCCGCGTCGGCATCGTCGAGCGGTCCCACGTACACGCCGTTGCCGGCGCCGCCGGCGGCCGCGTACGCCTGCTGCACCCGCTCCCTGAGCGCGATACTGACCTTGTAGATGGCTTCGTAGTTCATGCGCGCCTCGCTATGCCGCCAGCCGGTTGCCCGGCAGGTTGAGGTCGATGGCGGCCATGCCCAGCTTGCCCAGCTCGGCGCTGGTGGCCTGGATGATATGCGGCATGCCGATCATGACGTCGGCCGCCGCCGCCAGGAAAGCGGCGCGCAGGGTGATCTGGCGGATATGCCCGCCGGTCATGTCGACCTTGCGCGCAAGGTGGCGGAAGGCGGCGTCGCTGATCTCGTGCGAGCCGCCAGGCAGGCAGCGGCGCCAGATCTTTTCGCGCGCCTCGGTGTCCGGGCGCGGGAAGTCGATCACGAAGCGCAGGCGGCGCAGGAAGGCCGGGTCGAGGTTCTGGCGCAGGTTGGTGGTGAGGATGGCCAGGCCCTCGTAGGTTTCCATGCGCTGCAGCAGGTAGGCCACTTCGATGTTGGCGTAGCGGTCGTGCGCGTCCTTGACTTCGCTGCGCTTGCCGAGCAGCGCCTCGGCCTCGTCGATGAGGATGGCCGCGCCGGAGCGGTGCGCGTCGAGAAAAATGCGGTCGATGTTCTTTTCGGTTTCGCCGATGTACTTGCTGACCACGCGCGAGAGGTCGATGCGCAGGATGCGGGTGTTCAGGCGCCGCGCGATGCTGACCGCGGCCATGGTCTTGCCGGTGCCGCTGGGGCCATGGAACAGGGCCGTCACGCCGCGCCCGAAAGGCAGCTGGGCGCCGAATTTCCAGCCCTCGAGCACCTTCGACGCGAGCCTGACGTTGTCGACGATTTCGTCGAGCTGGCTGGCGCGGTCGGGCGGCAGGATCACCTCGTTCAGTTCAAAGGCCGGCTCGATGCACTCGGCCATGCGCGAGACGCCTTCGGCGGCCACGTGCTGGCAGGCGTTGACGAAGCGCTCCATGGCGGCCGCTGGCGTTTCGCCGGTCTTGGCCCTGGCGGCGGCCAGGCGCATGGCGTGCTCGAACCCGTCCACCTCGAGCGGGTACTGGCGCGCCAGCAGCTGGAGCGCGCTGTCGTCGGCCGCCAGGCCAAGCCGCGCGGCGGCGGCCCTGACGTTGGCCAGGCGGCTGGAAGGACGGATGGCGCCCTGGTCGAGCAGGATGAAGGGGGCCTGCCCGAGCAGGCGCACCACGCGCGCCGGTTCGGTGCAGATGATGCCGCTGCGCCCGCCCGCCGCGCCAATGGCGGCCAGCGCCAGGCGCAGGGCATCGTCGGCCTGGACCGAGGCTTCGGCAGCGCTGGCGTCGAACAGCAGCGGGCGCCGGGTGAGCCGCGCCAGGCGCCCCAGGCGCACGCCGGTTTCCTCCAGGCCGGCCGGGTCCAGCCCCACCAGGTGAGTGGCGTCGACCCGGACGGCGGCCACGCCGCTGGCCTGTGCGCCCGCTTCCAGCAAGGCGCTCCAGGCGGCGTTGTCGCCGCTGAACAGGATGAAGCGGGCCGGGTCGCCTGGCTCGGGTTCGGTCAGCAGATGGCTGATTTTGGCGGTCGCGAACTGGCGCTCCAGCGGCTGCTCGAACAGGCTGGCGCCCGGCCACGCGGCCAGGCGCAGGGCGCGCCGCACGCAAGGATCGGCATCGAGCGCCTCGCTTGCGCCCAGCAGCCAGGCCAGCAGGGGCGGGTCGAGATGGAGGGCCTCGTCGGCGCCGGGCAGGCCGGGAATGCGGCTTTCCAGTACCCGCCAGCGCGCCAGCTTGCCCGACTGCGCCAGTTGGCAGCGCACCTCGGACGGCTCGCCCAGCAGGGCCATGAACAGGGCCAGGCTGCCCACGCGGCGGCCAAGGTCGTCGAGCAGCAGCCCGATGCAGCGCTGGTAGCGCAGGTCCAGCTCGGGCGCCAGGGCCAGCAGCAGCACGCGAAACTCCAGGCCGCTGAGCGCGAAGACGGTTGCTGCGGCGGCCAGCGGTTCGGCGTGGGCGTCGGCGCCGTGCAAGGCCTCGCTCAAGGCCTGGTCGGCTTGCCTGAGCTCGGCCGCCAGCGGCGGCGCGCCATGCGCCGGACGGGCCTCGAGCAGGCCGGTGATGGTCGCCGCGGTCATGGTGTAGCCGGGGATGTCGCCGTTGCCGCCGGGCTGGTTCGAGGCGCTGTTGCGCAGCAGCGTGTGGATCCAGTCGATCGCGCTGTGCAGCAGCGGCCGGGCTGGCGGCGGCGCGATGGGTGCGGCGTGGACGGCGAAGCGCGTCATGCGTTCGCCGGGTGCGGCGCCGGCATGCGACACCAGATCGCACAAGGCGGCCAGCAGCGAGCCCAGTTCAAGCGACTTGTCGCGCGAGGCGTATTGCGCAATGTGGATCAGGTGGTCGACGATATCGACGCGCAGCACGACCAGCTGGGCGCGGCCCTCAAGCAGGCGCCGGCCCGTCTGCTCGACGGCCGCGCTGTTGCCGAGCAGGATAAGCGCGCAAGCTTCGCCGGGGGCAATCCGTTCGAGGCAGTCGTCGACTTCGTCCAGTGCCAGCGCGCGGCCTTCGATCAGCGTCAGGTCCGCATAGCCGGCGACAGCGGCGGCGATGCCTTCTGCCTCCAGATCGGACGGCGTTGCTGCCACCAGCACGTTGATGCGCGACATAGGGGTTTCGATCGAGGCGTTAGGATGGTGCATGCTGACATGCGCCGTGTGTGCCGGCCATGCGCCCGCGCGGTGCAAAGAAGATCCCGATCGCAGGGTGCGGATCCAGGGCCGGTGGAGGAGGGGAGGATCAGGCTTGGCGGATCAGCGCGAATGGATCGAAAGGTGCAGGTCGTGGTCCCCATGCATTTTCCAGAAATCGAATACCAATGACGCTGGATCAGCTGGCCGGCAAGACCAGGACACAGCAATGCATTTCAAGTGCTCAAGGATGTCGACGATCCTTACATCTGTTCCAGACAGAGGATTCACATGAAACGCATTCATGATGTGCGCTTGCGCCCGCATATCGGCACGCACGGGTGGACGGATAAGGGCAGCCTTTTAGCGCGGAGAGTCCTCGATTTGCTCATATGCGACTGATGGCTGATTTTTGCCCGCCTTTAACTTATCAATGCCCCAGGCTACTATTGCCGTTATTCCTACCGAAACGGCGGGCAAGACAAATCCCCACAGAGTATGTGCTCTCCACAGCCCGATCAGTGCCAAAAGGAGATAGAAAAAATGGAATGGCAACTGCACCTTCCAAATGATCTTCGGTCTCACACTCATGCATTCCTCCATTATCTTCGTCCGTGAGTAGGTGGCCGAAGTGTTCGATTTTTTAACATTGAATAGCAACGCCTTCAGTACACAATATTTATCCATTTCGCGCAGAAGCTGGCCCGAAACGCAACACCATTCTAACTCACACTGTGTTAGGGCTAAGTTCGGAGGCTAAGTTCGGATTGAGCGATCGGGAGGACGTGGCCAAACCGCTTGTTCTCAACGATGGCGCCCTGGTCGGCTACCGCCGGATTGTCATGCGCAAGTGTCTTCAGCCGTAGGATTTCCGGAACCCATCACGGCACGCGTGCAGCGTCAGAAAGCCAGTCACGGACAGAGCGTTCAGATCGGCGAAGTACACGCGCCAAAAGGAGAGCTACTTTTCTTGCATTTTGAAAAGTATTTACAATCGCTAGCTTTACTCGCTTAACTTCGCATAATCTATATTATGTTAAATAAAGGCTAAGGGTGACGTTATCTTCGGCTCGACTGTCCGAATGCTCAGCAACAAAGAAGGCGTCCAGCTCGCCACATTCGGAAGACTGCTCGCCGGGAAACCAGATGCCCTGGTTGGCTTTGCGCAGTCCATGGTGAAAATTGATGATCAGGAGGTCGTCACCACGAGCGGTAAAACGCACCATCCAATCGTCCGGCGTAGTGATAATGCCGAAGACCGGGTGCAAGGAACAGCGTTTGACGTCACTGACGCCGAGCTCGGCCACGCCGACGCGTATGAAGTCGACGCCTATCGGCGCGTGTTGGCAGCGTTGGCTTCAGGGAGGCAGGCGTGGGTGTACGTGGATGCCCGGATGGCTTCTCTTACCTGATTTTGGGGAATGAAGATGTTGGGTATTGAATGAATAAGATCGATGAAATCGTCAGTGCGGACGGCCGTTTTCGGGCCGAGTTTGTCAGGCGTGACGACGGCACGTACGGCTATATCGCGTTCATCAATACAAACAACGCAGCCAGCCCCGCATGGAAACAGGATTGGCGCGCCGACTCACGCTTTGAATCGCACGCCATCGCGCTATTTGAAGCCAAGGGACGTCTGGCTTGGCTGAAGAAAGAAATGGATTGGCCGGCCAAAGACCATGAACCGATGGCCGCCAGCCAATACACGCCGGGCTGGATAGAGTGCCCATTTTGTGGCCTCCGGTCCTGTCTTCTGGACCTGGAAATCACCGGCACGGTACACAGCTGATTGACGTTTGGCGCGGCCAGCGGGAGTAATGCTCAATTGCGTAATGCCCAATTGCGATTGATTGGCGGCTTGAGCGGAACAGGTCATAACTGCCCGCAAACCCGTAACTTAAATCGACAATATTTCGGGTAATGTCGATTTAAATAGTAAGGCCTGTTTCACGACGGTTGTCTGCTGTAACTGGCGCACATCTGCTTGCAGCTGCTCGATTTGGTGTTCGTGGCGCCGCTGGCGGGTTTCACTGGATCTTCCTGGATGTCCAGCGCCCGCTTTTCTGCGCTCTGGCGCGCTGCCGCTTGCTCCTGAACGCCTGGATTTCGGCGGCAAGGCGCGCTTCGAGATCGCGCTGCATTCGTTTGACTCTTCCAGAGCGCGCGCCAGTGCAGGTTCGGCATCGCGATGGCCGGCCTCGTTCCCGATCCCCGGAGCGCCTCTGTTGCCCGGGTTGGCCGCACGCCCCCTTCTCTGCCCGGTGTCCTTTTACGAAGCGGTTACATCAGACCTCATGCCGGCCGTTCAATCAAGAGCGTATCGAGGGGGGGAACAACGTTACGTAACTCGGCCGGACCTGACCAATAAGACCGCCACTGCCAGGTTCCAGATGGAATGCACCCCAAAAATCGCCATCAGGCTGGCTGGCGTGAGGCGCACGTCGGCAAGCAGGATGAACAGGCCGGGAAGCAGACCCGCCGCCAACCCCAGCGCCGCGCACCAACGCGACCACGGCCAAGCGGGCGCGGATGCCAGGGCATACGACCACGCCAGAAATGCGGCGCACATCGACAGCAGTCCCGCCTTGGTCAGCACTTGAATGATGGTTCCGATAACCCGCAGGACGACGTAGATAAGGTCGACCTCGCTTTGCGGCCCGGCGATAAACTGCCGTGCCAATTGGGGCACTGCAAAGCCATCGAGCAGCATCGCCCCGACAACGATGCAGCAGCCCAGGCCGTATCCGGCCATCGCAATGATCACTGGCGGGCGCCAGCGCCCGAGCAGCGCGCTGAACACCGCGAAGCCGCCGGCCAGCATCGCCAGCATGACCATGAGCACGCCATGCACGACGCCATCCATCAGTTGCAGCGAGACAAGCTGAGCCAGGCTTTCTTGAACGGAGGACGCTTTCGCCACAACGGGATGATGGGACAGGGCCACGAGCGCAAGACCAGTGGTGCCGGCGATGGCGAGAGCGGCCCTGCGCCGATGCGACGGGAGGGGAACAGTTGCTGGTAAATGCATGGGATTCCTTTACTTTTTGCTTGGAGCCCCAGTAATATCATTGCCGCCGCATACAGTGGCGGAGCACTTTCCCGTTTCATCCGCTAACGGACAAAACCGCCACATTGTCCGTCAATGAAAGGATCTCATGGCTGATGACATGCTGGACCGCCGCAGCCTGCGCACGCGCGCGGCATTGCACGGCGCGTTTGTTGAATTATTGCTGGAGCAAGGCTTCGAGGCGCTCAAGATCGGCGCCGTCGCTGACCGCGCCAATGTCGGCCGCTCGACGTTTTATGAGCACTACCGGACCAAGCACGATCTCTTGCGGGCCAGCATTGTCGGGCCATTCTCGATCCTGGCCGATCTGGTCGCTCCAACCGTGTCGGCCGGGTCCGTGACCGCCCTGCTCCGGCATTTTCGGGATAATCAGCAGATTGCGCGGGTTTTGCTCGGCTGGCCGACACGGCCTCTGCTTGGCCACACGCTGGCCGATCTCATTGCTGACCGACTCAAGCGCCATCCGGCCGGCCTTGCGCGCGTTCCGCATGAGGTGATCGCACGGCAAATAGCCGATGCCCAGCTTTCGCTTGTCGACAGTTGGGTACAGGGGCGCCCACACTTGGACCTTGACGTGGCGGCCGATGCGCTCAAGCGCACGGCGATGGCCTTGGCCAGCGTCTACACACCGGCGAGTTCGTGCTCAAGCAAGCGCCTGGCGCCGCAATCCGACCATTGAAAGGCTGGGGATGAAAAACGTATCGATCCGCGAAGCGGGTCTTCACAAGGGCGTGCTGTACGCACTGCTGGCCGCTGCCCTGTTCGGCGCCAGTACGCCCTTTGCCAAGGTGTTCGTCGGGCAGGTGGCGCCCGTTTCGCTGGCCGGCGTGTTGTATCTCGGTAGCGGGGTCGGCCTGTTCGCCTGCTTCCTGGTCCGCGCGCTGCTTCAGCGCGGCCAGGTGGACCAGCCAGTCGCCCTGACCGCACCAGACCTGCCGTGGCTGGCCGGCGCAATCGCCGCCGGGGGTGTGGCCGGTCCGGTGTTGCTGATGCTTGGGCTCAGCATGATGCCGGCCTCGTCCGCATCCTTGCTGCTCAACATGGAGGGCGTACTGACGGCCATGCTGGCGTGGTTCGTCTTCAAGGAAAATTTCGATCGCAGGATTTTCATCGGCATGCTGCTGATCGTCGCGGCCGGCGCCCTGCTGTCTTGGGAGCAAGTCCCGGTCCTGGGCGTGCCGTGGGGAGCGTTTGCCATCCTCGGCGCCTGCCTGTGCTGGGCGATCGACAACAACCTGACAAGAAAAGTCTCCGCCAGCGATCCGCTGCAGATCGCCATGCTCAAGGGCCTGGTGGCGGGCGCCGTGAATATCGCGCTTGCCCTGGCCTTGGGCTACGCCTTGCCGGGCGCCCGCACCGCCCTTGCGGCTGGCGCCGTCGGCTTTTGCGGATACGGGCTGAGCCTGGTCATGTTCGTATTGGCCTTGCGCCACCTCGGCACCGCCCGCACCGGCGCCTATTTTTCGGCCGCCCCCTTCGTTGGCGCGGCGATATCGCTGGTCATGCTGGCCGAGGCGCCTGGCGCGACCTTCTGGATCGCGGCCGCCCTGATGGGAGGCGGCATCTGGCTGCACCTGACCGAGTCGCATGGGCATGAACACGAGCACGAGCCAATGGACCACGTCCACGCGCACAAGCATGACGACCATCACCAGCACGGACACGACTTGGCGTGGGACGGCAGCGAGCCGCACGCCCATCCCCATCGGCATGTCCCCCAAAAACACGCCCATCCGCACTACCCCGATATCCACCACCGCCACGACCACTAGCCTGAATGTTGCACAAACCACCGCCGCAGCGCCGCTTTTCCGATGCAGGACCTTTTCAACTTGAATCGGAATGTCGCGGGCGATAGCGTCCCTACCCAATTGAACGGGACAGTCAATGAAGCG
>NZ_WHJF01000589.1:0-254 GCF_011682185.1 Massilia genomosp. 1 | reverse complement strand
CTTAGGAAACCGAAGACTCCCCCAATAGGAGCATTTGTTCAAGTTCCTTGCGGGGGTCACCCCATCGCCCATCACGCTACGTGATCAAAATGGCGCCGAAACCCATCAGGTTGAGTGACCATACTCATCGTGCGTGCGGCGGTGGGAAACGAGAAGAAGGAAATCAAGGGCATGGCGTGGGGCATGCGCAAGGACCATGCCGACTGGACCGTGGAGCAGAGCAACACGATGTATCGCTTGCAGCGCTCCAACCT
>NZ_WHJF01000588.1:0-254 GCF_011682185.1 Massilia genomosp. 1 | reverse complement strand
TGCGCGTGGCTTTTCGCCATGCGCGCGGCCGTAGACGCCTGCCGCGGGCTCCCACTGGGGGAAGATCGTTCCCCAGCGGGCTTGATGCACAAATCGCGAAATAGTCAAGCTACCCCGTCCCGGGCACCAGGGCGATTGCATGAAGGCTGGGACGTCGCGGTGAGCAAAGATTGTAAATATTGCTTGTAAACTCGCCGAGAAAGGCGTTTACTCTTGATATTTGGACGCGAGAATGACACACGGACCGATGTCGC
>NZ_WHJF01000587.1:0-254 GCF_011682185.1 Massilia genomosp. 1 | reverse complement strand
CAATTTCTGCACCATCCGCTCCTGCCTTGACACGCTACGCAAACAAGGTCACAGCATGTTGGACGTACTGCGCCGGGCATTTGCTGGCGATCCAATTGCGCCAGCCGCGTAGCGGCTGAACAGTTACCGCGCCCCTTGTAAACTCGCCGCATTTCAGGTTTACTTTCGTCTTTTGCGTGGACGAATTGGCGAGAGCACCTGCACCTTGGACCGAGACGGAATTTGAGCAACTCGACCTGGGCGATGCGCGCCTG
>NZ_WHJF01000586.1:0-254 GCF_011682185.1 Massilia genomosp. 1 | reverse complement strand
GCATTTTCTTCTGCACCGCTGGCACGCGGTTTAACCATGGCGACCGGCATCCCCTCCAAATAAATGGTTTCCTGTATCGGCGTCCCGGCGCTGTTGTACTCGCCCACCATCTGCCCTGCCTCGTTGTCCCCCTGTGTCAGACTACTTGTCGGGTGTGTTTTTGAACAAAGTATGTCGTGATCTTGAGCGTTGTAGTGGGGTTTTTAGAGTTCGTTCTTGTGCTGTACTTTTGACATCGTTTCCGGGAGCGGGGG
>NZ_WHJF01000585.1:0-254 GCF_011682185.1 Massilia genomosp. 1 | reverse complement strand
ATGTCGCGCACCACAATGCCAATCCGAAGCCATTTATTTGGACAGCAACTGCGCGCGATATCCTGCAAAAGGTAATTCGCGCCAACAGCCGCTTAAGCGGCAAACAGAATGCAACACTACACTAGTTGGGCCCAATGCCGTTTTGAGTGGAAGTTGACTTCGGCTACCATATCGGCTACCGCTGTGAATGTCTGCGCCTTGCGGCGCTTGTCGATGTCCGGTCCGGAGCAGGGTCAAGGGCGGGCGGCGCGAAG
>NZ_WHJF01000584.1:0-255 GCF_011682185.1 Massilia genomosp. 1 | reverse complement strand
ATGGTCATCGTCGAAGTCGCATCAACTGGTCGGCGCCGAGGGCGAGCAGCCCGAACATCAAATGGCTCATGACTTTGGCATGTCCTTTGACCATGATGTTGCGGCCGCCGAATTCGTCCTTGAGGCGCGCGTTGGTCCGTTCGGCCACAGTGCGCTCACGGTAGCGAACTTCATCGGCAGGCTCGAAGTGTTCCTTCTCGCCGCCACGCGGATTATGGTCGATCAGGGGGACGTGTCCCAGTTCGCGGCAGTGGT
>NZ_WHJF01000583.1:0-255 GCF_011682185.1 Massilia genomosp. 1 | reverse complement strand
TTGTACGCCCTCTCCAAGTGCTTCAATGCATGTTGCAGCGGATGACACGGCGCGTCCTTCAGCCAAGGTGTGTCAGGACCATTGCGCCACCCGGTCAATTGCTTCGCCATGGCGACGTAGCCGATGAGCCTGTTACCGGCCTCATGATTCTCTTTTTGCATCGCCAACGCCTTGTTGTAGACGAATCGGCACGCGCCAGCGAAGCGGCGCATATTGCGCTCTTGCTCGCCATCTGGCATCAGTTCGTATTGATAG
>NZ_WHJF01000582.1:0-255 GCF_011682185.1 Massilia genomosp. 1 | reverse complement strand
GGCGGTATTTTGTTGCGAAGACCAAATGTAGGTGCATGAGGAAAACACAGTGTCTTCCGTGGCGAATTTCATTGTAGTGACTCATAGACCAAACTATAATCGAAGCATGCAACGACTACAAGCCTATAAATACGAACTGATGCCAGATGGCGAGCAAGAGCGCAATATGCGCCGCTTCGCTGGCGCGTGCCGATTCGTCTACAACAAGGCGTTGGCGATGCAAAAAGAGAATCATGAGGCCGGTAACAAGTTCAT
>NZ_WHJF01000581.1:0-255 GCF_011682185.1 Massilia genomosp. 1 | reverse complement strand
TCATGAGGCCGGTAACAAGTTCATCGGCTACGTCGCCATGGCGAAGCAATTGACCGGGTGGCGCAATGGTCCTGACACACCTTGGCTGAAGGACGCGCCGTGTCATCCGCTGCAACATGCATTGAAGGACTTGGAGAGGGCGTACAAGAACTTCTTCGAGAAACGGGCCGATTTCCCCAGCTTCAAGCGCAAGGGTTGCGGCGACACTTTGCGCTACCCGGACCCGAAGCAGATCAAGCTTGACGAGGCCAACAG
>NZ_WHJF01000580.1:0-255 GCF_011682185.1 Massilia genomosp. 1 | reverse complement strand
ATTGTTCGCAAGACGTTCCTTCACCGACCCGGCCAATCAAAGCCCAGAAACAAGCAGCCTAAGCCCCACAAATACATGACACAAAAGCCATGTTAAGCTGTCAATCGCTTAAGTCCGGTAGATTGGGCTCGGAAATTTGCAAGCTAGTTGTCGCCTAAATACGATTTTTACGCTGCTTTTTTGAGTGCTTGATTTTTCTCCTTTTTGGTGACGGCTTCCGTGACACTTTTTTCGGGATTGAGGTGTACCGTCGTC
>NZ_WHJF01000057.1:0-43491 GCF_011682185.1 Massilia genomosp. 1 | reverse complement strand
AGCGACATCGGTCCGTGTGTCATTCTCGCGTCCAAATATCAAGAGTAAACGCCTTTCTCGGCGAGTTTACAAGCAATATTTACAATCTTTGCTCACCGCGACGTCCCAGCCTTCATGCAATCGCCCTGTTGCGCAGCCCGATGCGCGCGACAGCGCCAGGTTGCGCAACGGCCAGCACCGCCTGCTGGAAATGATCGCGCGCGCAGGAAGATCTGGTGCGGCGCGACCGGCTGGCAGCGCTGGGCGCGCTGGCGGGCAGCGTGGAAGGCGGCTTGCGCCGCTCGCAGCTGGCGCAATTTCTGACCCAGGCCGACGAGGCCGGCCAGATCCTGGCGCGCAAGCTGCAAGGGGCAGCGCGGCTGGTGGCCAGCTTCAAGCAGGTGGCGGTCGATCGCGGCAGGATGGGCTCGGGCGGATCGGGGCTGGGATTGCATGTGGTACACAACATCGTCAGCGGCGTGCTGGGTGGCAGCATCGACCTCGAAAGCGAACCGGGCAAGGGTTCGACCTTTGGCCCGCGCCTGCCGGCGATCGCGCCCGGGAGCTGAAACGCTGCGTACACGCCGCACACTTGACTTGCGGCGCCAACAGGCTATGCTCGCTCTGGCATATGACAACTTTCCGCAAATCCGCTGTGGCCGTCCTGCTCGCCTGCGCAAGCGCAGCGCTGCTGGCCGCCCCCGCACCCTGGTTCACCTGGCGCAGCAAGGCCGACGGCAAACAGGTGTGCCACCAGACGCCGCTCGGACCGGGTTGGGAAAAAGTCAACGGCCCCTATCGAGATAGCCATTGCATGAAGTTGCTTATTGCTAAATAATAGTGAAAAAACATAGAGGAGAAACTTGAAGGTTGAGGGTTGTCAGTACATCCATTCACACTGAGGAGAAGTCCATGTTTACGAATCCCGAACAATTTGCATCCGCCACCAAGACGCTGTTTGAACTCCAGATGATGACTTTTAACGCCCTCACCAGCAAAGCGGTGCAAGGCGTGGAACAGGTTGTCTCGCTGAACATGACGACTGCAAAAAATTCGGTGCAAGGCTCGATGGCGATGGGCAAGGAAATGAGCCAGGCCAAGGACCCGAAAGCGGCGATCGACGTTGCCACCGCCCACGCCAAGCCGATGGCCGGCGCGGTGCAGTACGGCGAGCAGCTCAAGGTGATCATCGACGACATCCACAGCGAATTCACGCAGGCCGCCGACGCCCATATCGCCGAAGCCAAGAGCGCCCTGACGGCGCTGATCTACGACGTGACGCAGAACGTCAAGCCGGGCTCGGAAAACGCCGTCGAAATCATCAAGACCGCGATCGACAATGCCTTCCAGGGTTACGAGCAGGTGACCAAGGCCACGCGCCAGGCCGTGCAGGTGGTGGAAGACCAGATTGCCAAGGCCACCGCGCAGGTTGCGCCGGCCGAGAAAAACGCCGCCTGAGCCGTTCCTTCTTGCTTCAGGCATGAAAAAGCGCCGTTCCCGGCAATCCGGGACGGCGCTTTTTACGTTTGGAATGCGCTGCGTCAGGCGACCACGCCGCTGCAAACAATGATCACCAGCACCAGCAGGGTAATGCGCTTGCGCGTGGCGAGGCGATCGAGCGCCCGGTGTGCATATTGTCTCACTCTGTTCTCCCGGTGGAGCCGCGGCGTGCGCCACGGCGCTTGCGTCTGTGTGTCAGACTACTTTGTTGGTGGCCAGGTCCCATCCGCCCGAGGTATTGCCGCCCGTTCCGCCACCGACTTTTTGCTGCGTGTACTTCCATTTCACCTTGGAATACTTCAAGCCCAGGTGCTCGTTCAGGATGTCGCCTTCGGTCACGGAGGGGCTGACGGTGCTGATCAGGACGTTTTCCAGTTCCATCTCGACATACTTGATGCGTTCCCCCTGGCCGTCGGCGCGCATGAATTCCAGCTTGGCTTTCGGCAGCGTCTTGCCGGACGAACAGTTTTGCAGCAGCAGCGGCGTGGCCAGGTCGGCCAGCTTGGCGATGAACAGCTCGCTGTGTTCGCAGCGCTCGGCGGTATGGCCTCCGCCGGTCGACGCGGTGGCCGACTTGGGCTGCGACACGCTCCACGACACCGACTGGCATTCGATCCAGTCCTTGTGCAGGTTATCGGTCGATTCGCCCTTGATGCCGTCGATTTGCAGGTAAACGTCGATTGCCATGTTGAACTCCGTGTGTGAGGAATGAGACCGCAAGAGAGTGAACGCAAACCCCATTATTGGCGCGGGGAAGCGCGCCGCGATTGCGCACGATCAAGCTCGGCTCAGTTCGCTTAAGGTCTTGCTGAATCGGGGCACAATTGATCTCGATCAAACAGCGTCTTGCGCTGGAATGAAAGCACGACAAATATCATGAAGGTGCCGTGCGGAATTGTTTCTAATTGGAATGCATCCTCACCTTCAGGGAGTCGTCCGTGTCCATTTCCGCCCAGAATACCTATTCCAGCATCAAGCCCGAGCTACGCCAGGGCAACCGGCGTTCATCCGATATCGAACAGCAAGCGTACGCCGCCGTGGGGCGCAGGTTCGCCACCGGCGCCGCCAGCAGGGTCCGCTACGTGCGCCTGGTGCTGGGCGCGGCGGCGTCGATCACGGTCGTGATGCTGGTCACGCTGGTGGCGCTGCTAACGTACGACAACATCAAGACGCCGCATGCGCTCAAGGCCACCTCCCCCGCCAAGGTCGCGCCGCGCGCGGCCGCCGTGGCGCCGGCCGCGCCCGCCAAGCCGGTCGTGATCATCGATGAAAAAGAGGAGGCGCCGGCGCGCCCCGTGGTGGCCCCGGAACCGATTCCACCGCTGGTGCTGCTGGCGCCGGAGGCGGTTCAGGCGTCGGCGACGCCGGCACGGCTGGCGAGCCCGGTCAAGACGCCGGCCAGGCTGCGCGAGCACGTCAAACCGGCCGCCGCAGGCAAGCATGTCGCCGTGAAAGCGGGCAAAACGGTGCAACTGCCGGCCCTGCGCAAGGCGAGCCGCAGCGAGCCGCGCAAGGCGCCCGCCGCCGTGAAACGCAAGGTGGCGTCGGCGCGGCAACACGAGAACGGCGGCGCGCTCATCACCGCGCTCTCGAACCCCGGCGCGCAGCGGCGCTACCTGGCCCAGCCCGCGTCGATGCTGACGGCCCGCCACGCGCCGCGCCGGCGCCACCTCGCCGAACCCTGAAAACCACGCCGCCCCACACCTGAGGCGAATTTGCTGGGGTTTGCCGGCCACTGACGATATACTGTACATAATTACAGGTTTTGGTCGATGGTCCGCAGCACAATGCGCAAAGTTCTTGAGAATGAGTTCTACTATCTGGATAACTTCCATCAGGTACTGGAATGGATTGCCGGGCGTTACAACGACTTGCTGACCGAGGAGGAGCGCGCGTTCATCGCCACCTTCCCGTCGCTGCCGCAAGCCTCGCGCGCGCTGCTGGTGCGCATGGTCATACGCAAAGGCACGGTTTTTCGCGCCAGCAAGCTCAATTACGCCGAAATCGGCTGCGCGGTCGAGGCTGCGCGCCACCTGCTGCCCACCGGCTGGGTCCATGCCGACCCGGTGCTGACGCTCGACGCGCTGTTCGAGCTGCTGCTCAAAGCCGAGATCGGCGCCATTTTCAGCCTGTCGCTGCACGAAAAGAGCGCGCGCAAGGGCGAACAACTGGCCGCCCTGCGCGACGCTTTCGGCGACGCGCGCGCGTTTTCGGCCTGGTACCGCGACTCGCCCGACACGGTCTACAACATCACCGTCAAGGACCTGTGCGACCGCCTGCGCCTGATCTTCTTCGGCAACCTGCGCCAGGACTGGACCGAATTCGTGCTGTCCGACCTGGGCTTGTTCCAGTACGAAAAAGTGGAATTTTCAGCCTCCTCGCGCGGTTTTCGCACGCGCCGCGATGTCGACGATTACCTGGCCCTGCACCAGTGCAAGGAGCGCTTTCGCGCCGGCGACGCCCTGGACGAGGTGTTGGCCACCCTGCCGCGCGAGCGTTTTGACAACGAATGGATCGATAGCCGGCGCGAACGGCTGATGTTCCAGATCGCGCAACACGTGGAAAAGCAAAAAGACTGGGGCCAGGCGTTCGAGTTGTACGCCTGCTGCAATTATCCCGGTGCGCGGGCGCGCGCCATCCGCGTGCTGGAAAAACACGAACGCCATGCCGAGGCGCACGCGCTGCTCGAACGCGCCCAGGCCGCGCCCGAGAGCGACGCCGAGCGTCAGCAACTGCTGCGCATCGCGCCGCGCCTGCGCCGCAAACTCGGGCACCCGCCGCTGCCCTCGCGGCGCACTGCGGCGGTGCTGCGGCTCGACCTCACCCTGCCGATGCCGCCGGATGCGGACTGGTGGGTCGAAGGCATTGTGCGCGACCATCTGGCCAGCGCCGATGCGCCCGTGTTCTACGTCGAGAACGCGCTGATCAATTGCCTGTTCGGGCTGCTGTGCTGGGGACCGATCTTCAGCGCCATTCCGGGCGCGTTTTTCCACCCGTTCCACCGTGGCCCGGCCGACCTGCACAGCGCCGATTTTTATCGCCGGCGCGAGCGCGAATTTTGCGCCTGCCTCGACCAGCTCGACGACGGCCGCTACCAGGACACCATCCGCGCCAACTACGACAGCAAGCGCGGCATCGTCTCGCCGTTCGTGGCCTGGGAAACGCTCAGCGCCGAACTGCTCGGGATGGCGCTGGCCTGCATCCCCGCCGCGCACCTGAAAAAATGGTGCGAGCGCATCCTGCTCGACATCAAGGCCAACCGCAACGGCTTCCCCGACCTGATCCAGTTCTGGCCGCTGGAACGGCGCTACAACATGATCGAAGTCAAAGGCCCGGGCGACCGCCTGCAGGACAACCAGTTGCGCTGGATCGACTACTGCGCCGCGCATCAGATGCCCATTTCCGTGTGCTACCTGCAGTGGGCGCAGTGAGCTACGTCGTCGCGGTGCGCGCCCTGTGCGAATTCTGCGCCAAGCAGGGCGACCTCGACCTGCGCTTCACGCCCTCGCCCACCGCCCAGGAAGGCATCGCCGGACACGCCGTGGTGACCGAGCGGCGCGGCCCCGGCTACCAGAAAGAGGTCAGCCTGGCGGGCGAGTACGGTCCGCTGCTGGTGCGCGGGCGGGCCGACGGCTACGACCCGGCCCGCAACGAAATCGAAGAAATCAAGACCTTCCGCGGCGACCTCGATCGCATGCCGGCCAATCACCGCCACCTGCACTGGGCGCAGGTGCGCGTCTACGGGCATCTGCTGTGCGCGCAGCTCGGCCTGGAGCAGGTGTCGCTGGCGCTGGTCTACTTCGATATCGGCAAGCAGACCGAAACCGTGCTGCGCGAAACCCACAGCGCGGCCGGCCTGCGCGCCATGTTCGCCGACCAGTGCGAACGCTTCGTGGCGTGGGCCGCGCAGGAACTGGCGCACCGCGAGGCGCGCGACGCGGCGCTGGGCGCGCTGCGCTTCCCGCATCCGGCCTTTCGCCCGGGTCAGCGCGACCTGGCCGAAACCATCTTCCGCGCCAACAGCGGCGCGCGCTGCGTGCTGGCGCAGGCGCCGACCGGCATCGGCAAGACCATCGGCACCCTGTTCCCGGCGCTCAAGGCGGCGCCGCTGCACCGGCTCGACAAGGTGTTTTACCTGGCCGCCAAGACGCCGGGACGCAAGCTGGCGCTCGACGCGGCCGAAGCGATCAAGCGCAGCGCGCCCGGCCTGCCGCTGCGCGTGCTGGAACTGGTCGCGCGCGACAAGGCGTGCGAGCATCCCGACAAGGCTTGCCACGGCGACTCCTGTGCGCTGGCGAAGGGCTTTTACGACCGCCTGCCGGCGGCGCGCAGTGCCGCGTGCGCCGCGCCGCTGCTAGACCGCGAGGGCTTGCGCGCGGTGGCGCTGGCGCACCAGGTCTGCCCGTATTACCTGGGCAGCGAAATGGCGCGCTGGAGCGACGTGGTGGTGGGCGACTATAACTACTACTTCGACATCGGCGCGATGCTGTACGCTCTGGCGCTGGCGAACCAGTGGCGCGTGAGCGTGCTGGTGGACGAGGCGCACAATATGGTCTCGCGCGCGCGCAAGATGTATTCGGCCGACCTGGAACGCGGCGCCTTGCGGGCGGCGCGCGCGGTGGCGCCGGCGCACCTGAAAAAGGCGCTCGACAAGGTGGGGCGCAACTGGCCGCCCAGCGCTGGCGCCGATTACGAAGTGCTGGGCGCGCCGCCCGAAAAGCTGCTCGATGCGCTGCAGGGCGCGTCAAGCGCGATCACCGACTACCTGGCCGACAATCCGGGGCCGATGGAAGCGGACCTGCAGCGCTTCTACTTCAACGCCCTGCACTTCGCGCGGCTGGCCGAGACCTTTGCCGAGCACTCGATGGTCGACTGCACGCGTGACGGCGCGCACGCATCCACCCTGGCGATCCGCAATATCGTGCCGGCGCCGTTCCTGAAACCGCGCTTCGCGCTGGCGCATGCGACGGCGCTGTTTTCGGCCACGCTCAGTCCCTGGAATTACTACAGCGACGCGCTCGGCCTGCCGGCCGATACGGCCTGGGTCGACATCGACTCGCCTTTTGTCGCCGACCAGTTAAGCGTGCATGTGGTGCGCGATATCTCGACGCGCTTTACGCACCGGGCCAGGTCGGTGGCGCCGATTGCGGCGCTGATCGCGCGCCAGTATGCGCAGGCGCCGGGCAATTACCTGGCGTTTTTCAGCAGCTTCGATTACCTCGAGCAGGTGGCCGAGCGGGTCGAGCGCGATTATCCCGACATTCCCGTATTCCGCCAGCCGCGCCGCATGCTTGAAACCGAGCGCGATGCATTTTTGGGGCGCTTCACGCTGGACAGTCGCGGGGTCGGGTTCGCGGTGCTGGGCGGCGCGTTCGGCGAAGGGATCGACCTGCCGGGGGCGCGCCTGATCGGGGCCTTCATCGCCACGCTCGGGCTGCCGCAAATGAATCCGGTCAATGAGCAGATCCGCCAGCGCATGCAGGCCACGTTCGGGGCCGGCTACGACTACACGTATTTGTATCCGGGCATGCAGAAGGTGGTGCAGGCGGCCGGGCGCGTGATTCGTACGGAGGGCGACCGCGGGGTGGTGTATCTGATCGATGACCGCTTTGCGCAGCCGCAGGTGCGCGAACTGCTGCCGCGCTGGTGGCATGTGGAGCAGGCGGGAATGACGGGGGGTCAGCCGATCAGCGCCCTGACCTTCTGGTAGCCACTGCGGCTGATCGGGATGCGGGTGGCGTCCTTGAGAATCGCGGTATGGCTGTCCCTGCCCTGCTCGATGCGCTCGATCGCGCCCAGATTGAGCATCCAGGACCGGTGAACGCGCACGAAAACCGCCGGATCGAGCTGGCTTTCGAGTTCCGTCAGCCGCTGGTTCTTTAAATAGTCCCTGCCGCCGGCGCTGATGCGCACGTAATCGTCCTGCGCTTCGATATAGTCGATCTGCCCGGCGCCGATGATGTGTACGCGCGCGCCATCGCGAATCAGCACCCGCTCGAGCGGCTTGCCGCATAGCGCCGACTCGCGCAGCACGGCGTCGACGCCAACCTGCTTGACGCTGGTGCGCGCATGCGCCAGCGCCGCGTCCAGCCGCTGCTGGCTGAAGGGTTTGAGCAGGTAATCGACGGCGTGGATATCGAAAGCCTTGAGCGCATACTGGTCGAAGGCGGTCACGAAGATATAGCGCGCCCCGGCCCCGGCCAGTTCCACCACCTCGAAGCCGTTCAGCTTGGGCATCTCGATGTCGAGAAAGACCAGGTCCGGCGCCAGTTCGGTGATGGCCTTGACGGCGTCGAAGCCGTTGGCGCATTCGGCCACGATCTCGATATCGGCGTGCATCGCCAGGAACTCGCGCACCAGGGCGCGCGCCAGGTCTTCATCGTCGACGATTATCACGCGCATGCTTGTCTCTCCATCGTATGGGCCGGCAGCGACAGCGCCACCCGGAACTGGTGCGCCTCGCGCGTCCAGTGGATGCTGGCCTCATTGCCATAGGTGGCCGCCAGGCGCTGGCGCACGTTGGCCAGGCCGATCCCGTGGCTGGTGGCGGCCGGCGGATCGTTGTCGATATCGTTTTCCACCACGATTGTCAGGATCGAACCGGCGCGCCGCGCCGCGATGCGGATGGTGCCGCCGCCGCTCAGGTGGGCGATGCCGTGCTTGACGGCGTTTTCGATCAAGGGCTGCAGGATCATCGGCGGCAGCAGGCAGTCGAGCGCGCCGGCGTCGAGCGCCTGCTCGACGTTCAGGCGCGCGCCAAAGCGCACTTTTTCGATGGCGACGAAATGCATCGCCATCGCCGCTTCCGCTTCCAGGGTAACCTTGCAGCTGGCCGCCAGGCCAAGGCTGTGACGAAAAAAATCGGCCAGTTGCAAGGTCATGTCGCGCGCGCGGGCCGGGTCGATGGAAGTGAGCGCGCTGATCGAATTGAGGCTGTTGAACAGAAAATGCGGATCGATCTGGGTGCGCAGCATGCGCAGTTCGGCGTCCTGCGAGGTCAATGCCGCTTCCAGTTCGCGCCGTTCGGCGGCGCGCGCGCGCTGGAATTCGAGCGCCAGGTAATGCGCCACGGCGCACAGCGCGTACAGGATCACGCCCAGGCCAAAGATCGCCGCTTGCAGCGGGGCGCTCATGGCGATGGCGGCGCAGGCATGGTTCCAGCCGATGCACAGCGCGGTCCACGCAAGGCTGGCCACCACGGCGGCGACCGCAAACACCAGCAGCACGGACATCGCGCTGCGCTCATTGAGCGGATAGGCGCGGCACAGGTAGTAGCTGGAAAACCCGCTGGCGCAGGCATACAGCAGCGTCACCGGCACGGTAAAGAGCAAGCCGTCGGTCCACGCGGCGCCGCTGGCGGCCACGATCAGGCCCGCGAACACGATCGCCAGCAGCAGCCACGCGAGCAGGTACAGCCCGGCGCCGCGCCGCGTGGAGAACGGTCCTTGCATCAGTTGCGCACTTCCACGCCGCCCATGATGGCGTAGCCCCGGATGGTGAGGCGCTTGCCGGGGTCCGGGGCGGGCGCGGTTTTTTCTTCGAAGCCGCCGAGCACCGGCACGCCCTTGAGGATAATGGTCCAGTCGGGCGGACACTTGATGGTGATGCCGCCCATGACGGCGAACACATTCAGTTCGGCCTCGCCGACGATGGACGACTCGCGCAAATCGAGCATGCAGCCGCCCATGAGGGCGCTGATGTCGCCGCCACGGAAGTCCTGCGTGCTGATGCGGCGCTGGAAACCGCCGAGGATGGCCGTGATATCGACCACGCTATCGGTGTCCGGCGGGACCTCGGCCCTGTCCGTGGCGCCCGCACTGGCAAGCGCATCGTCCTTGAGCGCCACGCCGTGCGGCGTATCGCGCTTGCGCAACGCTTTGTGGATCACGCCGATGCCGAACAAGATCAGCAGCACCGGCCACAGGGTGCGGGCGTTGAAGAAGTAGCCGTAGCCGAGGCGGTTGAGGGTGAGGACGACGCCGGCGGCGGTGATCAGGCCGAACACCATGCGCTCATGGCGCGAATCGGCTTCGGCGAACTTGACCAGGCCGCCGATGATGACCAGCACGGGCCAGAAATGCATGACCTGGCGGCGGTCGATGATGTACAGGTTATCGAGCAGGTACAGCATGCCGAAGGCGATCACCGCCAGGCCGAGCCAGACCTGCTTGGGCACGCCGGATGTGCGGGCTTTACTTTTCATTGGTCGGCTCCGTGCCTGGCGCGAGGCGGCGTTCGATGAACGGTTCCAGGATCATGGTCACGCCGCAGAAGATGACCGGAACCGGCCAGCCGTTGCTGAAGGTCAGGCCGAACAGGTGTTCGAACACGGCAAACAGCCACAGGCTGCCGAACACCTCCCACAAGCCCCTGGTGAAGTCTTTGGCGCTCGGGAAGCCGATCATTCTGTTCACGCCCATGACAGTGAGCACCAGTGGCGAGTAATGCCAGATATCGTCGACGTGGTACAGATCGAGCCGGTCGAGCAGCACGACGGTGCCGAAGCCGATCAGCAGCAAGCCCCACATCAACTGCCTGCGCCATTCGTAAGAGGATTTATTGGACACGATTGCTCCTGTAGTCAGTTCAGGCGCAACGATACAACGGCGCGGCGGCGCTGCACAGGGGATTTCGGCCAATGGCCGCTGGCGCCCGGTGAACGGCGGCGCGACCGGCTAGGCGCCGAACGCCACCGAGGCCGACAGCGCCAGCATCATGGTGCCGGTGAGGCCATCGATCCATTTCCATGCGGCGGGGCGGGCAAACAGGCCGGACAGCCGGGTGGCGCCGCAACCGAGCGCGCAGAACCACAGCGCCGAGGCGCTCATGGCGCCCAGTGCGAAAGCCGGACGTTCCGGTGGCGCGAAGTTGCCGCCGATGGCGCCGAGCAGCACCACGGTGTCGAGGTAGACGTGCGGATTGAGCAGGGACAGTGCGACCACGCTGGCCAGTGCCTGGCGGGCACTGCTGCGCACGGTGGCCGGCCCGACCGTGAGCGCGGCGCTGGCGAACACGGCGCGCCAGCTGCGCAGGCCGTACCACAGCAAAAACGCGGCCCCGCCCCAGCGCGCCGCGCCCAGCAGCAGCGGCGACGATTGCACCAAGGTGCCCACGCCGGCCACGCCGAGTCCGATCAGGGCGGCATCGATGAGAATGCAGGCGAGCACCGTCAAGCCCACGTGTTCGCGCTTGAGGCCCATGCGCAGCACGTGGGCATTTTGCGAGCCGATGGCGACGATCAGCCCGAAACACAGGGCCAGGCCGTTGAAAAAAGTGGAAAGGTAGGGCATGCACACTCCGCTTGATCGCTAAGAGATGCGAGTGTGCAATATCGATGTGCGCAAGTGAAGCCGGATTAACTTCTTTACGTATAATTAAATCTTTCTAATGCGGGAGACGCAGATGCTCGATACACGCAAGGGCGAAGCATTGCTTGCCGTGCTAGACAGCGGCAGTTTCGAGCAGGCGGCCGCCCTGCTCCACCTGACGCCGTCGGCGGTATCGCAACGGGTCAGCGCGCTGGAAAGCGAGCTGGGCATGCCGCTGCTGGTGCGCAGCAAACCCTGCCGCGCCACGCGCGCCGGCCAGCGCCTGGTGCAATACCTGCGCCGCAGCCGGCTGCTGGAAGCGGAGTTTATGGCGGAATCGGCCGACAGCGATGCGCATCCTTTGAGCATCGCCCTGGCTGTCAACAACGATACGCTGGCCACCTGGCTGCTGCCAGGGCTGGCGTCCTTCCTGATCGAAGAACAGATCCTGCTCGATATCGCGCTCGACGACCAGGACCATACCTACACCTTGCTGTCGCAGGGAGCGGCGCTGGCGGGCGTCTCGAGCGAAGCGCAGCCGATGCGGGGATGCACGGTGGCGCGGCTGGGCGCAATGCGCTACCGCCTGCTTGCCACGCCGGCGTTCGCCGCGCGCTGGTTTCCCGACGGCTTGCAGCGCGAGGCGGCGCGGCGCGCGCCCGTGATGGTGTTCGACCGCAAGGATGCCTTGCAGGCGGTGTTCCTGCTGCGCGAACTGGGGCTGCCGGCCGGCAGTTATCCCTGCCATTTCATTCCGTCGAGCGACGCCTTCACCCAGGCGGTGCGGCTGGGGCTCGGTTACGGCATGGTGCCGGAACAGCAGTTCAGGGACGATATCGACAAGGGCGCGCTGGTCGACCTGGCGCCCGGCAAGCCGACCGATGTGATGCTGTACTGGCACGCATGGCGGGTACAGTCGCCCAAGCTCGAGCGCCTCAGTGCGCGCCTGATCGAGGTGACGCGGGCGGCGTTGCGCCAGCCGGCGTGACAGCGCCGGCCGAAGGGCGCGGCCTCAGCGCGTGCTTGCGGATACGCTGAAACAATTCACAGGAATGTCGAGGCTCATGGCTTGCAGGTCGCATTGACGTCCTTGCCGATCGAACGGAATCTGAGCAATCGGCCTTGCGCATCCATTGTAATGACGGCCGTTCTTTCGTCTTTCAGGTGGGCGTTGTAGCTGAGATTCCTGTTCGGCTCGATCTTGACGCGCTCGAGCGTCGCCTGGTTCAAGTCGACAACCTGATCGGCCACTTTCAGGATACCGTTGGCCAGCTGATAGTCAACCACGGTCTCTTTCTTGCTCGTGTTGAACAGGCATGTCAGCTTCATCGTTGCATCGAGCGTGCCGGCATAGGTCGCATACAGGCTTTGCCTGGCGATCTCGAAGGGCCGCTCGATCTTGCATCGGGTGGCGTTTGGCTCCACCCCAAAACTGGCTATCGGGGTTCCTTGCGCAGGCAGCATGAATGACACCATCCGGGCGTCCCTGGTCGCCAGGAGCGACAACGACAATGCGCCATTCGGCTCGCGGAACCGGCTCAACAAGACACCCATGTCCGCCATGGAAGCCTGGGCCAAGCCGGCACCGGTAACGGTCCCGTCCGCGCTCACCACGACCGGGCCTCTGGTCCCGGCAGCGCCGGGCGCATCTGGATACATCTGGGTACACTCGCTGTTGTAGGTGCCGGCGATGCTCGCCAATACCGGAGCCCAATAGTCGGCCTTCGGCGTGTCCGCGGCTTGCGTCACGCCGCCGGCAAATAGCAGCCATGCTGCCGCCAGGGACATGGAACGTGGTGCCAGTCTAGGGGATATGCTCATCTACTCACTCCGGTTAAATGCAAAATTTACAATGGCATCATAATCGAAGTGGGCCGGCGCAGTCGGCATGCCGGAGAGTCGGGCACAACAAAAAACCCGCAGCGTTGCCGGTGCGGGTTTTCTGTTGCGCCCTCAGGCTGACATCAGGCCGGTGGCAGGAATGCCTCTGGCGAAGGCTGATTACGGACCTGGTTGCGGTACTTGGAAGCGGCAATCGCTTTCTTGATGGCTTCGCGCGCGATGTTGGTGCGCTTGATGTCTTTTTTCTCGGCTTTGCCACGATGCTGGGCGATGTCTTTGTTACCGATTCGATTTGTCATTTGATACTCCTGTGTTGATGTTTTTAGGATTATGGTAGAACGGTGCTACAGAAAAAATAGGACAAAGTGCAAGGATCTTGTAGGACAGGAAGCGGTCAGCGCCGTATCGGCGCCAGTTTCAAGCCCGGAAGCAGCAAGCCCCAACCGAGTTCGCGCCGTATTTCTTCGGGCGATGGCGGCGGCTTCGGATCACGCGAGCGGCGCTGAAGATATTCGCGTACCAGATGCTTTGGTGGCTGGGTGATGGCAGGCATGATGACCTCCGCTTGCGTTTAGTTATCAAAGCCAGCGCACAGATGCGCTGACATCAAGAATTGGTGCCGATCCTCGAGGCGACCGGCTAAGCTGCTGAGGAGGCGTCACCGTTGGACTGCGCCGCTGGGCCCCTCACTCACACAGCTTCATCTTAAAGGCTGAGCCGGAACCCAACCGTTCGTTGGCGCACACTTGCGCCAACATCGCTCCCGGAATTGTTCGCCCCCATTGCAGGGAGCCCGTACCTGCGGGCGCTATGCGATGGGACGCGCTGGCGGCACGGCGACGGCCTGGCGCGGAGATCACGGTACACGCATGCCATTTCATCTATCACTCCATGCAATGCCGGAACGGCAAGCCGCAACTTCCTTGTGCGCGCGCAACACATTTCCATTGTCAAACGCGGTGACAGCGGTTAGCTTGTCGCTTTAGCGTTCAATATTGATTCCCGATGCGTCTTGCTCCCCTCCTTGTACTTAGTGCCATCCTGGCCGGTTGCGCCAGCGCGCCGCCGGCCCCGCCTGTCGTGACAGCGCCCGCGGTCGTGCCGCCGCCCGCGGCGCCCGAACCGGTGGCGCCACCCGCGCCCGCGCCGGTGATTGCGGCGCCGCTGGCTCCTGTCGCGCCACCGTTCGACCTGGCCACCTTGCAGCGCAAGCAGATTTACCAGATGACGCCGGCCGAAGTCGGGCGTTACATCGCCTATATGCATGGCGCCGAACCGAACTTGCGCAAGCGCATCGCCGCGATCGGCCGCAAGAATATCGGCCAGCCGTATGTATTGAACCTGCTGGGCGAGTATCCGTACGAGCTGCACGACAAGCTGCCGATGTTCAGCCTGCAGGCGAGCGACTGCGTGGTGTTCGCCGAGCATACGTACGCGATGGCGCTGAGCCAGTCGTGGGAAGAATTCTTCTGGATGCTGCAGCGCATCCGCTACAAGGATGGCGTGATTGGCGTGGCCACCCGCAATCATTACACCGAAGTGGACTGGAATATCAACAATGGCTGGCTGGTGTCGGACGTCAGCGCCTTGCTGGCCGGCGCCGACGCCGCGGCGTATGAGATGAAGATCGACCGCGCGGCCTTCCTCAAGATGCGTCACAACACGGCCAGCAGCATTCCGGTGCAACTGAGCCTGGAAAACTATGTGGCCAAGGACAAGGTTGCCAGCGTTGTCGGGCAATTGCAGGATGGCGACCTGGTCAACGTGATTTCCACGCGCGGCGGCAAGCTGTGGGCTTCGCACGTCGGGCTGATCGTGGTCGATGCGAATGGGCAGCGTAACTTTTTGAATTCGGCCGAGCCGCAGGTGCGCGAGGAGAGCTTCGACGCGTTTTTTGCACGCACGTCGGCGCGCGAGGAACGCAACGGCAAGAATGGCATGAAGCTGGCGGGGTTCAAGTTCTTGCGGCTCAATGATCATATTGTGGTGCCGCCGGCCGCGCCGCAGCCACGTCCGGGCGCGCCGGTCGCGGTGGCGCCAAAGACGACGGCGACGGCGGCGGTGAAAGGGCCGGCGGGGTCTGTCAATCGTTGATCGTTGCATCGAGGGCGCTCAATTGAGGCCCTTACTGCGCACGGACGAGGTTCAAGATTGCTGGTTCGGTCGCTGGCCTTGGGGCGAACTTGGGCCCCCGCCTGCGCGGGGGCGACGGCGATAGGCTAACGGACGGCAAGTCGCGCTGCACTTTACTCACACCACACCTTACTCACGCCACACCTCGCGCGTGCGCGCCAGCCAGCGGTGGCGCTCGGCAAGGCCGACCGTGCCGCCGTTGATGCGTGTCGTCACCAGCACGATGTTGTCGTCATCGGCTGCCTGATTGCAATCCTTGGCAGCCCAGATCGCCGCCGCCGCGCCCAAACACCACCGTGCCGACAGCACCGATTCCGGGTCGGCGACGAAGTCCGGCGCCGATGGATAAGCGCTCTGGAGCGTCGCAGTCGCCTGCGCATAGCTGTCCTTTCCAGTCAGCTGCAACAATCCGCGACCGCGATACAGGTAGCCGTCGCCGGGACGATCGTTTCCCAAACGACCGCCATAGACCGCATTGGCAAGCCTGGCTTCATCCTCGGCGTAGCCGGCGGGATCGAGCGGCCCGCGCGGAAGACAACGCTGCGGCCAGACCTTGACCAGGCGTTGTGCGCTGTAACGCAGGTTTTCTAGCGTACGCGTCAGCGCCACCGATTCGTGCATGAGCTGCGCCATGAAATGGCTCACGCGCAATGCGGACGCGGCGATGCCGAACTGGACCAGAAAATGCTGCTCGTCGCTGAAGGCCGTGCGGTAGACCGGCAGCGCGCGCGGAGCAAGCTGGTCGATCTGGCCGAGCGTGATGACGACAGGCTGGTCATCACCCCGCCCAGGGTTTCGATGCCGAGCGACAGCGGGCTGACGTCCATCAACAGTACATCGGAGCGCTCGCCCGGCAGCACCGCCCCCTGGATGGCCGCCCCGACCGCCACCGCTTCGTCGGGATTGACATCCTTGCGCGCATCGCGCCCGAAAAATGCGCGCACCTTTTCCTGCACCTTGGGCATGCGCGTCATGCCGCCCACCAGAATCACATCGCCGATCTGTTCCCTGGTGAGGCCGGCGTCCTTGATCGCCAGCTGGCACGGCGCGATGGTGCGGTCGATCAGCTCGTCGACCAGCACCTCGAGCGTGGCGCGCGACAGGCGCAGGTTGAGGTGGGCGCGCCACTGGCCACGGCGATGTAGGGCTCGTTGATGTCGGTCCGCTGGGTCGTGGACAGCTCGATCTTGGTGCGTTCGGCCGAGCTCTTGATGCGCTGCAAGGCGATCAGATCGCGCCCCAGGTCGATCCCGCTCTGTTTCTTGAACTCGCCGATGAGGTGGTCGATCACGCGCTGGTCGGCCAGGCGCTTGCCGCGCATCTCGACCCAGGCGTCGCCATTGTCGGCGCGCACGATCTTGAAAGGCATCGGGTGTATGTCTTTTTGCATTTCCGCCTCGTCGAACTTGCGCCCGATCAGGCGCTTGACGGCGAACAGCGTGTTTTGCGGGTTCGTCACCGCCTGGCGCTTGGCCGGCGCGCCCACCAGGATCTCGCCATTGTCCTGGTAAGCGACCACCGACGGCGTGGTGCGCGCGCCCTCCGCGTTCTCGATCACCCGGGCCTGGCCGCCTTCCATCACGGCGACGCAAGAGTTGGTGGTGCCGAGATCGATACCGATGATCTTGTTCATGTCCTCCTCCTTGAAACAGTTTGCCAGCCCGCACACCCGAAGCGCGCGGCCCAGCCATACAGGAATAGACAGCGCGCGCCAAAACGCTCCCGCCACGATGGGCAGGGTCGATCCATATCAAATTTCACGGTTTTCACGATCCGTACATCGCTCGAGTCCGATTGCTTTATGCCGCAGTTTGGCGCGCGCCTTCCCACGACTGCTCGGATAATCTCCCGATTCCCCCTTTGCGCCGCTCAGAATAATATTTCCATTTGCAATTCATTCTAAATCCCAATCAAAGACAACCGGCAATATTTAAGCTAAGTCAGCCGTTGATGATTCTCAAATCAATACGATCAAGCCGGCAGGATAATAAACTTACGCGTGGATAAGTGCTCTAAGCCGGCGTCCGACATCGACTATAAAAATGAAAATACATGGGGGCGGTGATCCGGTATTCCATGTTATTTACCACATCAACCCAGGTTCATTTCGATCCCCTTCCAGCCATGCAGACGCTCATTCACAAACCGCTCGGCCAATTCTGCACCGAATTGGTCAGCATGAACCGCACCGCGAAAATCGCGCTGATGGTCGTGGTCGATCTGCTGGCCCTGCCGCTGTGTTTTCTGGCGGCGATGCTGCTACGGGTGGGGGATGCCGCCTCGGCCATGCAATATCCGCTCGCGGCCTATATCCTGGTGCCACTGCTGACGGTGGGCGCATTCTCGCTGTCGGACCTGTACCGCGCGGTGATCCGCTTTATCGACCAGCGCATGCTGGCGGTGACCGGCTGCACCCTGGCGTTGGCGACCCTGTCGGTGTATCTGATCCTGATGGGCATGAACGATGACAAATTCCCGCGCAGTACGCTGATCATTTACTGGTTTATCGCGTTTTCCTATGTGGTGACCTCGCGCATGGCGGTGCGCAACTTCTTGCGCAGGCAGATGAACGATGCGCCGCAGCCGGACCACGCGGTGGCCATCTACGGCGCCGGCGAACCCGGCGCGCAACTGGCGCTGACCATGCGCACCAGCAATGAGTATCGTCCCGTTTGTTTTTTCGACGACAAGCGCGCCCTCCACCAGCGCAGCATCGCCGGCTTGCGCGTGTTTCACACCGAGCACCTGGCCGACACCGTGCGCAGCCTGGGCGTGCGCTCGGTGATCATCGCGCTGCCGTCGGTGTCGCCGCAGCGCTTGCGCGACATCATGGAACGCTTGTCGATGGTGGGCGTCAATACCCGCATCCTGTGCCGCCTGCTCGACCTGGCCGATGGCGCCACGCCCGTGCATACGGTGCGCGACCTCAAGTTCGAGGACTTGCTGGGGCGCCAGCCGGTGCCGCCGCGCGCCGACCTGTTCGACCGCTGCGTGCGCGGCAAGCGCGTGCTGGTGACCGGCGCCGGCGGCTCCATCGGGAGCGAGCTGTGCCGCCAGATCGTCACCCTGGCGCCGGCCGAGCTGCACCTGCTCGACCATTCCGAGTTCGCGCTGTACACCATCCGCCAGGAATTGCTCGGCCGTCATCCTGAGCTGCGCATCAGCGCGCACCTGGGCTCGGTATGCAGCGCGCGCCTGGTGGAACGACTCTTCCAGGAAAACCCGATCGATACGATTTACCACGCGGCGGCCTACAAGCACGTACACCTGGTCGAGAGCAACATCGTCGCGGGCCTGCGCAACAATGTGCTTGGGTCGCAAGTCATCGCGGCGGCGGCCGCCAAGTTCAAGGTGCGTACCTGCGTGCTCATTTCCAGCGACAAGGCGGTGCGCCCGACCAATATCATGGGCGCGAGCAAGCGCATCGCCGAGCTGATCTTCCAGGCGGCGGCCGCCGTCCACGGGCCGGACACGACCTTTTGCATGGTGCGTTTCGGCAATGTGCTGGGTTCCTCCGGCTCGGTCATTCCCCTGTTCCAGCGCCAGCTGGCCGAGGGCGGACCGCTGACCATCACCCATCCGGACGTGTCGCGCTACTTCATGCTGATCGCCGAGGCGGCCCAGCTGGTCATCCAGGCCGGCGCCATGGCCAAGGGCGGCGATGTGTTCGTGCTCGATATGGGCGAGCCGGTGCGCATCGTCGACCTGGCGCGCACCCTGATCATGATGTCGGGCCTGACCGAAAAGACGGCGCAGAACCCGGCCGGCGATATCGGCCTCAAGTTTATCGGATTGTTTCCTGGCGAAAAGTTGTATGAGGAATTGCTTACCGACGGCAAGGTTTTTCCCAGCGACCATCCACGCATCATGCGCATGAAAGAACACGCGCTCGATCCCGGCGTGCTCGACACCTATATTACCTGCCTGATGCTGGCCTGCAATACGCATGAGCGCGCCATGATCGCATCGATGGTCAAGGCGATCGTGGCGGAATATATGCCGCAGCCAAATGGCGCCGCGCCGGAAAATCCAGCGCCGATGGTGGCGCCGCCCGATAAAAACCGGCCCGCCTTATTACGCAATTTCTCGCCGCACCGCATCGAATGAATAGCGGAAGCAATAAAAACATCAAGCCGCGGTTTCACCCCGGATTCATCCGGATTTATGTACGGAGATATTATCCATGAGCGAGCAACATTCAAGCGGCCATTTGTCGCAACTGATCGCCAGATTCGATCAACGAACAGCGGTAATCGGTATTATCGGCCTCGGTTACGTCGGTTTGCCGCTCAGCCTGCGTTATGCGGAAGCCGGTTTCCGCGTGCTCGGCATCGATATCGATCCGGCCAAGGTCAGGCGTTTAAATGCCGGGGCCAGCTATATCGAGCATATTTCCGCCAGCGCCATCGGGGCCGCGCTGGCGGCCGGGTTCGAAGCGAGCGGCGATTTCGCCCGCGCAGCCGAGGCCGACGCCCTGATCATCTGCGTGCCGACCCCGCTCAATGCCTACCGCGAGCCGGACTTGTCGTTCGTGCTGGCCACCGCCGACGCCCTGCTGCCCTACCTGCGCGCCGGCCAGGTGGTGTCGCTCGAAAGCACCACCTATCCCGGCACCACCGACGAGGAACTGCGCCCGCGCCTGGCGTCGCGCGGGCTGACCGTCGGCGAAGACATCTTTTTGGTGTTTTCGCCGGAGCGCGAAGACCCCGGCAACCCGGACTTTGAAACGCGCACCATTCCCAAGGTGTGCGGCGGCGATACCGCGGCCTGCCTGCGCGCCGGCATCGCCCTGTACAGCCCGGCCATCGACCAGGTGGTGCCGGTCAGTTCCACCCGTGCCGCCGAGCTGACCAAGCTGCTCGAAAACATCCACCGCGCCGTGAATATCGGCCTGGTGAACGAAATGAAAATCATTGCCGACAAGATGGATATCGATATCCACGAAGTGATCCGCGCCGCCGCCACCAAGCCATTCGGCTTCACGCCCTACTATCCGGGGCCGGGGCTGGGCGGGCACTGCATTCCGATCGACCCGTTCTATCTGACCTGGAAAGCGCGCCAGTACGGCCTGCACACGCGCTTTATCGAGCTGGCCGGCGAGATCAACAGCGACATGCCGCACTGGGTCATCGGCAAGCTGGCCGACGCGCTCAACGAGCGTTCGCGCTCGATCAAGGGCAGCCGCGTGCTGGTGCTCGGCATCGCCTACAAGAAAAACGTCGAGGACATGCGCGAATCGCCCTCGGTCGAACTGATGGAAATCCTGCGCGCCAAGGGCGCCCTGGTCGACTATTCGGACCCGCACGTGCCGGTGTTTCCACCGATGCGGGAACACCATTTCGCGCTGGCCAGCGTGGCGTTGACGGCGGCGACCATCGCGTCCTACGACGTGCTGCTGCTGGCCACCAGCCACAGCGCATTCGACTACGACCTGATCCAGCAACATGCCGCCCTGATCATCGATACCAGGGGCGTCTGGCCGGACCGGCTGCCGAACGTGGTCAAGGCCTAGACCGGCCGTACCTGACCGGCCGTACCTGACTGGCCGTACCTGACCGGCCGTACCTGACCGGCCGTACCTGACTGGCCGTACCTGAATCACAGCGATTGGAGAACCTCATGCGTACCTTTCCGCCCCCCGTCACCGACCGCCGCATCCGCTTCGCGCTGGTCGGCTGCGGGCGCATTGCCAACAACCATTTCAACGCCATCGCCCAGCACGCGGAGCGCTGCGAGCTGGCCGGCGTGTGCGATATCGATCCGGCGGCGCTGGCCGCCGCCGCCGCCCGCACCGGCGCCCGTCCCTACCGCACCCTGGCCCAGATGCTGGCCAAGTGCGACGCCGACGCCTTCATCATCTGCACGCCGTCCGGGCTGCATCCGGAGCAGGCGGTCCGGATCGCCGGCGGCGGGCGCCATGTGATCACCGAAAAGCCCATGGCCACGCGCTGGGAAGACGGCAAGCGCATGGTGGCCGCGTGCGACACGGCCGGCGTGCGCATGTTCGTGGTCAAGCAAAACCGGCGCAATGCCACCTTGCAGTTGCTCAAAAGTGCGGTCGACAAAAAACGCTTCGGGCGTATTTACATGGTCAACCTGAACGTGTTCTGGACCCGCCCGGACGACTATTACAACAGCGCCAAATGGCGCGGCACCTGGGAGTACGACGGGGGCGCCTTCATGAACCAGGCCAGCCACTACGTCGACCTGATCGACTGGATCGTCGGCCCGGTCGAAAGCCTGCAAGCCTACACCGCCACCCTGGCGCGCGATATCGAGGTGGAAGACACCGGCGTGATCAGCCTGCGCTGGCGCAACGGCGCGCTGGGGTCGATGAACGTGACCATGCTGACCTATCCGCGCAACCTGGAAGGCTCGATCACCATCCTCGGCGAGCGCGGCACGGTGCGCATCGGCGGGGTGGCCGTCAATGAAGTGCAGCAATGGGAATTTGCCGAGCCGGACGAGGACGACGCACGGGTCGGCGACGCCAGCTACCAGACCACCTCGGTCTACGGTTTCGGCCATCCGCTGTATTACGACAACGTGATCAAGGTGCTGCGCGGCGAGGCCGAGCCGGAAACCGACGGTCGCGAGGGACTCAAGTCGCTCGAGGTGCTCATCGCGGCCTATAAATCCGCACGCGACGGCAAGCGCGTGGCCTTGCCTTTGGAGTATTGACTATGGACCAGGCCATGATCGAAGCGAGCGCCATTGTCGACCCCGGCGCCATCCTGGGCGCGGGTACGCGCGTCTGGCATTTCGCCCACGTGTGCGGCGGCGCGCGCATCGGCGCCGGCTGTTCGCTGGGGCAAAACGTATTTATCGGCAACGACGTGCGGATTGGCGATCGCTGCAAGATCCAGAACAATGTGTCCGTGTACGACGCCGTGACCATCGAGGACGAGGTGTTTTGCGGCCCGAGCATGGTGTTTACCAACGTCTGGAACCCGCGCGCGGCCATCGTGCGCAAGGATGCCTACCGGCCCACCCTGGTGCGGCGCGGCGCGAGCATCGGCGCCAACGCCACCATCGTGTGCGGCGTGACCATCGGCCGCTATGCCTTCATCGCGGCCGGGGCCGTCGTCACGCGCGACGTGCCCGACTTTGCGCTGATGGCGGGCGTGCCGGCGCGCCAGAGCGGCTGGATCGGCCGCCACGGCGAGCGCCTGGCGCTGCCCCGGGGCGCGGACGGCGACGCCACCTGCCCCCATACGGGCGAACGCTACCAGGTGCGCGGCGGTGTCTGCCGCCTGCTGGACACCCCTCTTTGAACTGTCAGCGATCGGAGCCCGAATCATGGAATTCATCGACCTCAAAACGCAATACCGGGTGGGCCGCGACAACATCAACGCCCGCATCCAGGCCGTGCTCGATCACGGCCAGTACATCATGGGACCGGAAGTGGAGGAGCTGGAAACGCGCCTGGCCGCGTTCAGCGGGGCACGCCACTGCATCACGGTCTCGTCCGGCACCGAAGCGCTGATCATTTCCCTGATGGCGCTCGGGATCGAAGCGGGCGACGAAGTCATCACCACGCCGTTTTCCTTCATCGCCACGGCCGAAGCCATCGTGCTGCTGGGGGCGACGCCCGTGTTTGTCGATATCGACCCGGCCACCTGCAATATCAACCCGGCCCTGATCGAAGAAGAGATTACCGGGCGCACCAGGGCGATCATGCCAGTGTCGCTGTACGGCCAGCCGGCCGACATGGAAGCCATCAACGCGATCGCCTGGCGCCACAAACTGAGCGTGATCGAAGACGCCGCCCAGAGCTTCGGCGCCACCTATGGCGGCAAGCACAGCTGCAACCTGTCGGCCATCGGCTGCACCAGTTTCTTCCCCAGCAAGCCGCTCGGCTGCTATGGCGACGGCGGCGCCATCTTCACCAGCGACGATCGGCTGGCCACGGCCATGCGCGAAATCCGCGTACACGGCCAGTCGCACCGCTACGTACACACGCGCATCGGCGTCGGCGGCCGCATGGACACCTTGCAGTGCGCCATCGTGCTGGCCAAGCTCGACTATTTCGACTGGGAACTGAAGGAGCGCGCGCGCGCCGCCGCCAGCTACGACGCCCTGCTGTCGGGCAAAATCGGCCTGGTGGCGCGTCCGCGCGACCGCAGCAGTGTGTTCGCGCAATACACGGTGGTGGTGGAGCGGCGCGAGCAGGTGCGCGCCGCCTTGCAGGCGGCCGCCATTCCGACCGCCGTGCATTATCCGGTGCCGATGCACCTGCAGCCGGCCTACGCGCGCTGGAGCGACCCGCACAGTATGCCGGTGGCGACGGCCATGGCCGCCAAGGTGCTCAGTCTGCCGATGGGTCCGTATCTGGACGACGCCAGCATCGCCCTGGTGTGCGCGGCGCTGCTGGGCGCGGTGGACGCCGCAACGGCATCGTGCCGCCAGGATTGAGGGGAACGGCGTGATGACTGCACAGCTACCGGCCTACTGGCGCAATGTGATCACCGTGCTCGGCGGCGCGCTCGGGGCGCAGGCCTTGCCGCTGCTGGCCGCGCCGCTCATCACGCGCCTGTGCACGCCGGCCGACGTGGGCGCGTTCAGCGTCTGGCTGGGCGTGGTGGCGGTGGCCGCCATCGGCGCCACCTTGCGGCTGGAAGCGGCGATGATCCTCGACCACGAGCGCGCCGCGCAGCGCACCTGTTTTTCGGTGGTGGCCTACAGCGCCAGCATCATCGCTGTGCTGCTGACCGCGGGCGCGGCGCTGGCGCGCCTGGGCGGGGCGCCGGTCGCCGCGCAACTGTCGTGGCCGGCGCTGCTGACGCTCGGCCTGGCCACCTGGATGACCGCCTACATGCAAACGACGCTGGCCTACGCCACCTCGCACAACGCCTTCGGCAAGGCGGCGCGCGCACGGGTGTGGAGCGCCGCCAGCATCGCCGCCGCGCAAGTGGGACTGCTGGCGCTGGGGATCGGCGGGGTCGCCCTGGTCGCCGGCCAGCTGGTGGGGCTGGCGGTCGGCTTGCTGGCCGCCGTGCTGCTGCTGGCGCCACCGCAGGCATGGCCCGGCTGGCTGCCGGACAGCGCCCAGCGTGCCTACCTGCGCCGGCACGACAAATTCTGGCGTTTCTCGCTACCCTCGAACCTGCTCAACGTCATCGTCGGCCAGTTGCCGCTCCTGATGATCGGCGCGCGCCACGGCGCCCTGGCGGCCGGCCTGTTCGCACTGACCCAGCGCGTACTGGGCGCACCGATCGCCCTGCTGGCCGCGTCGGTGCTGGAAGTGTTCAAGCGCCAGTCGGTGCATGATTTCCAGACCCAGGGCAATTGCCGCGACGCCTATCGCTACACCTTCAAGGCGCTGGCCCTGCTCGGCATCGGCCCCTCGCTGGTGTTGCTGCTGTTTTCGCCGCCACTGTTCGCCTTTGCCTTCGGCGAGAACTGGCGCGCCGCCGGCGAGCTGGCGCAAATCCTGGCGCCCCTGTATTTCCTCAATTTCATCGCCAGCCCGCTCAGCTACGTGTTCTTTGTCGCCGGCAGGCAAAAGACCGACCTGGTGTGGCAGGTGGCGCTGTTCGCGATGACCTTGTCGGTATTCCTTGCGCCCGGCACCCTGCGCCAAAGCGTGCTGTGGTATGCGATCGGCTATTCCCTGCTCTACCTGGTCTACCTGCACATGTCGTACCAGTGCGCGCAAAACCGCATGGTGGCCGCATGAATCCGATCGCACCGTCCACGGGACGCGAACATTGGATCGGGATGCTCGGCTTTTTTGCCTTGTTTCCCGGGTTCTTCTTTTATCACACGGCGCTGGGACTGGGAAAAATCCCGGCCGTGCTGGGCGGCTATTTCGCACCGGTATCGCTGCTACTCCTGCCACTGCTGTTTTTCTACTACACCAGCAAAGTCCGGCAAGACCGCGATTACCTGGGCAAGAGCGACCTGGCGTTTTTCCTGTACCTGGCCTATTTCGCGCTGATCGTCGGCGTCAACGCCATCGCTGGCGCCAAGATGGCCATTGTCACGAATCACCTGTTCGGGATCATTTTCATGCTGAATGTGTTCTTTATGTTCCGCATGATCGCCCCGGACGAGCGGCGCTTTCGCCTGATGCTGCTGGGCAGCCTGTTTGCCATGTCGGCCATCGTGTTCGCGTATGCGATCGATGGCGCGTTTTACCTGGCGCCACTGGGCAATGCCAAAAATCCCGAAAGCCTGGCCTCGTACCAGGGGTTTTCGCGCTCCTACCTGTTCACCTTCGCGCTCGCCATTGCCTGTACCCGCGCGCTGTCGCTGCGCGTGCTGCTCTATTGCCTGGCCGCGGCCACCCTGTTCCTCAATACCGCGCGCAGCGAATTTGCCGCCATGCTGTTCATGATTCCCATCATCGAGCTGTATTACACCCGCCAGAAAGTGCTGATGGCGGCCGGCTTCCTGTTCCTGGTCATGATGACCTACTCCAATCTGGAGCAACTGTTATCGATGCTGCCTTCCAACCGGATTCTCGAGTTGCTCGACCTGTCCCACTCACGCTCGGCCAACGTGCGCCATCACCTGAGCACCTATGCGCTCAATTCGATCGCGCAGTTTCCCGTTTTTGGCGATTACGCCAGCTATTCTCCCGGCCTGTATTCGCACAATGTGCTCTCGGCCTGGGTCGATACCGGCATCTTCGGATTCCTGTTCGTGCTCGGCATCCTGATCGTGCCGGCGATTCCCCTGTTTTTCAAAGGCTACTTCTCGCGCTATCGCTCGGCTGCCTTCATCCTGGCGTTTTCGCTGTGCTGCATCACCATGCTGCTGCTGACTACCTCGCACTATTTCACCGACATGCTCATCGGCGCCACCATGGCGGCGTTTTCTTCCTACCGGTACGGAATGACACATGCTCACCATCGCACATCTGACATCGGCCCACCCGCGCCGCGACACCCGCATCTTCATCAAGCAATGCGCGGCGCTGGTACGGCAAGGATATGAGGTCACGCTGGTCGTGGCCGACGGCTTGGGGGACGAGCGCGACAGCGGCGTCCACATCACCGATGTCGGCCACATCCCGGGCCGGCTGGGGCGCATGCTGGGCAGCACCCGGCGCGTGTTGCTGCGCGCGCGCCAGGTCGACGCCGACATTTACCATCTGCACGATCCGGAATTGATGCCCGCCGGGCTGGCCCTCAAGCGCCTCGGCAAAACCGTCATTTTCGACGCCCACGAAGACTTGCCGCTGCAATTGCTGGGCAAACCCTATCTGACACCCGGCCTGCGCCGTGTGCTGTCACGCGCCAGCGCCGCCTACGAGCGCCACGCCTGCCGCCAGTTCGATGCCATCGTTGCCGCGACGCCCTTTATCCGTAACAAATTCCTGCGGATCAATCCAACCACCATCGATGTCAACAACTATCCGGTGCCGGGCGAATTCGATGCCGAGGCGCCCTGGAGCGAGAAGCGGCAGGAAGTGTGTTACGTCGGCAGCCTGTCGGCCATGCGCGGCATCGGCGAGCTGGTGGCGGCGGCGCAGTTGCTGCAGTCGCCGGCGCGCATCACCGTGGCGGGACGCTTCCCGGAGGTGAAGCTGGAAAACGCCCTGAGCGCGCTGCCCGGCTGGCAACGCCTGAACCGTCCCGGCTACCTCGACCGCGACGGCGTGCGCGCCGTCATGGCGCAAGCCCTGGCCGGCCTGGTGACCTTGCATCCCGAACCGAATTATCTCGACGCCCTGCCGGTCAAGATGTTCGAATACATGGCGGCCGGCATTCCCGTCATCGCCTCCGATATTGCCCTGTGGCGCGGGATTATTCAAGACCATCAATGCGGCGTGTGCGTCGATCCGCGCGATCCGGCCGCCATTGCCGCCGCCATCGACTATTTCGTGCGCTATCCGCAGATTGCCCAACGCATGGGGCGCAATGGACGGCGCGCCGTGCTCGAGAACTATAACTGGCCGACCGAGGCGGAAAAACTGCTCGCACTGTATCGCCAATTGCAGGCGTCAATCGGCGATAGGCGGCGCGCCGGCACATAGATCCGTGCATGCGTATCTTCGCTGAAATGAATAAACGCCGATGCGCTGAGCGATCACAAACAAGCGCGCTTAGGCCGGTTCGATTTACGCCACTTCAAACACGCCAGCGCGCCGTCTGGCTACAGTAAGAAAAGCCCGGGCCCTTGTCGGCCCGGAGCGTGCAAGCACCCATGCACGCCACCTTCATTCGATTAACCAGTCTGGAAAGCCAACTCCCGACCAACAAGAAAAGGCGGTTAACGCCGCGATGAACCGCAATGACTACCCTACTTTCCACTCTGTCGGACCAGCTTGCCACCGTCAGGCAATTGCTACGGCTGCCCGTTGCCCATTTGTTTTTCGACGAAGCCATTGCGCCCGTCAATGTGCGTTCGACCTACCGCTATTACACCAAGCGCCACCCGCGCTACAAAATCATCCAGCACAAAAGCTGGGGCGCCGCCCTGATCGACCTGCAACGGTTTAACAAGCGCAACGACTACTTCGACAGCATCAAGGGCCGCAACTGGGGGGCGCAGCACATCAAGCGTGCGCGCACGCGCGGCTACCGGCTCGCCGAAATCGAGCGCAACGACTATGTGGACGCCATCTTCGACATCAATACCTCGGTCGAGGCGCGCCAGGGCCGCTCCATGGACCAGACCTACCTGGAAAAGCAGGCATGCTTCGACAAGCTGGTCAACTTCCGCTACTACGGCGTGCTGAGCCCGGACGACCGGCTGGTCGCCTACGCCAACGTCGGCCATTACGGCAACTTCCACGCCTTCGAGCGCTTGATCGGCTACCGCAACAACGACGGCATCATGCACTTGCTCGTCGGCGACATCACGGCCGGCCTGATCGACCAGGGCCTGGCGCACTACCTGATGTACGACACCTACTTCGGCGCCTTGCCAGGGCTGCGCCAGTTCAAGACCATCCTCGGCTTCACCCCCTATCGCGCGCTGTACCACCTCCGATGAATGATCTGTTCCGACGCCTCTACAGCGATTACCTGATGCCCTCGCGCCTGCCCGAATACGAGGCCCTGCTGCGCGACGCCACCGAACGCGGCTACGCGCAGGTATCGGTACGCGAATTCCTGCGCCCGCCCCCGCCGGGCAGACATGCGCCCACCATCGTACACCGGCACGACATCGACAGCGACCTGCGCACCACCGCCAAAATGTTCGCGCGCGAGGTGCGGCGCGGGGTGCGCTCGAGCTTTTACTTCCGCCTTTCCACGCTCGACTTCGGTCTGATGCGCGACATCGAAGACTACGGCAGCGAAGCGAGCTACCACTTCGAGGAAATCGCCAGTTTCGCCAAGCGCCACCACCTTCATGATGCGGGGGAAGTGCGGCGCCACTTCCCGGCCATCGGCGAAGAATTCGCGGCCAACCTGCGCCGCATCGAAGCTGGCCTCGGCAGCAAGATCAGCACGGTGGCCAGCCACGGCGACTTTGCCAACCGCAAGCTCAAGCTGATCAACAACGAATTGCTGGCCGACAGCACCCTGCGCGCCCGTTGCGGCATCGCCTGTGAAACGTATGACAGCGCCCTGCTCGACCAGTTCGAGCTGTATATCAGCGACCGCCCGCCGCCGCTGCTGTACCACCCGGTCAGCCCGCACGCGGCGCTGGGGCGCTACCGCACCATCTGCCTGCTGACCCATCCGGTGCAGTGGGAAACCAACTGGCGCGAAAACACGCGCTGCAACCTGCGCCGCCTGGTCGAGGGGCTGACATGGTAAGCGCATCACACCCGCGGGAGCCTGGACCATGAACATTCTCCTCATCAATCACTACGCCGGCTCGCTCAAGCATGGCATGGAATACCGCCCCTTCTACCTGGCGCGCGAATGGGTGCGCCTCGGCCACACGGTGCGCATCATCGCCTCGTCGCAGTCGCACATCCGGGCCCAGGCGCCGCAACTGCACGGCTGCGACCAGCTCGACGAAACCATCGACGGGGTCGGCTACCGCTGGGTCGCCACGCCGGCCTACCGCGGCAACGGCGGCGCGCGCGTGGCCAATATGCTCGCCTTCGTGACGCGCCTGCACCTGCACGCGCGCCGCCTCGCCGCCGAGTTCGCACCCGACGTCGTCATCGCCTCGAGCACCTATCCGCTCGACATCTGGCCGGCGCACCGCATCGCCCGCTGCGCCGGCGCACGCCTGCTGTTCGAACTGCACGACCTGTGGCCGCTCTCGCCGATCGAACTGGGCGGCTATTCGCGCCGGCATCCATTCATCATGCTGCTGCAGGCGGCCGAAGACTATGCCTGCCGCAACGCCTGCGCCATCGTCTCGATCCTGCCCAAGGTGCGCGACCACCTCGAAGCGCACGGCATGGCGCCGCATAAGCTGCACATCGTGCCCAACGGCGCCGATCCGGCCGAATGGCTGGCCGCGCCGCCCGCGCTGGACGGCATCGCCGGCGCGCGCCTGGCCGCGCTGCGCGGCGATGGCAAGTTTATCGTCGGCTACGCCGGCACCCACGGCCTGGCCAACGCGCTCGACACCCTGCTCGACGCCGCGCGCCTCGTGGCCGACCAGCGCATCGCCTTCGTGCTGGCCGGCGGCGGGCCCGACAAGGCGCGACTGGTCCGGCTGGCCATGCAGCGCGGCCTGCGCAACGTGCATTTTCTCGACCCGGTGCCCAAGCAACAGGTGCCGGCCCTGCTGGCGCATTTCGACGTGGCCTACATCGGCTGGCAGCGCCAGCGCCTGTACCGCTACGGCATCGCCCCCAACAAACTGATCGACTACATGATGGCCGGCCGCCCCATTTTGCATTCGGTCGAGGCCGGCAACGACCCGGTCGCCGAGGCCGGCTGCGGCCTGACCGTGGCGCCGCAAGACCCGGTCGCGGTGGCGCACGGGCTGCTGGCCCTGTTCACGCTCGACCAGCAGGAGCGCGACGCCGCCGGCGAACGCGGACGCGCCTACGCCGTGGCCAAGCTGAGTTATCCGGTGCTGGCCCGTCGTTTCTTGCAGGCGTGCGCATGATGCGCGCCGTTCATTCCCGGCAGCGGCCATGCCTTGGCGCCGCGAGCGCCAGCGCAGTAGGCACTGGCACGCGGCGCGGCGATGCCGGCCGAACAACACCTCCGCGTGCGGCGCAGCCGCACCGGGCCACCAAACTGATGGAGCCTCGATCATGCCTGAAGACCTGACACCCACAGCGGATGCGGCCGCGCCCGATTCACCTCCCTTCCTGCCCTTCGCCCTGCCCGACATCGGCGATGAGGAAATCGCCGCCGTGGTCGACTGCCTGCGCTCGGGCTGGGTCACCACCGGCCCGCGCACGCGCCAGTTCGAACACGCCTTCGCCGCCTACCTGGGCGGCAACGTGGACGCCATCTCGGTCAACTCGGCCACCGCCGGCCTGCACCTGGCGCTCGAAGCGCTCGGCATCGGCCCGGGCGACGAAGTCATCGTGCCGACCCTGACCTTCACCGCCACCGCCGAGGTGGTGCGTTACCTCGGCGCGCACCCGGTCCTGGTCGACGCCGACCCGGACACCCTCAATCTTTCCCTGGCAGCCGTCGAAGCGGCCATCGGACCGCGCACCCGCGCCATCATTCCCGTCCACTATGCCGGCCTGGCCTGCGACATGGACGGCGTGCTGGCCCTGGCCGCCGCCTACCGCCTGAAGGTGGTCGAAGACGCCGCGCACGCCTTCCCGACCTTGTACAAGGGCCGCCTGGTCGGCACGCTGGCAAGCGACGCCACCGTGTTCAGCTTCTACGCCAACAAGACCATGACCACCGGCGAAGGCGGCATGGTCGTTACGCGCGACGCCGCCGTGGCGCGGCGCGTGCGCCTGATGCGCATCCATGGCATCAGCCAGGACGCCTTCGAGCGCTACACCTCGCGCACCCCGGCCTGGTTCTACGACGTGGTCGCAGCCGGCTTCAAGTACAACCTGACCGACCTCGCCTCCGCCATGGGCATCGAGCAGTTGCGCAAGATCGACCGCTTCCTGCTGCGCCGCGAACAACTGGCCCAGGCCTACGCCAACGGCCTGCAAGGCTTGCCGCTGCGCCTGCCGGCCGTCCCCGAGCCCGGCAGCAGCCATGCCTGGCACCTGTATGTGGTACGGCTGCAGGCCGGCGCCAGGCTGGGCCGCGACGAACTGATCGCGCGCCTGTCCGAGCGCGGCATCGGCACCAGCGTCCACTTCATTCCCCTGCACCGCCACCCGTTCTGGCGCGACAGTTGCCGCCTCAGTGCGGAACAGTTCCCGGTGGCCGAAGCCAGCTTTGCCCGCATGCTGTCCTTGCCCCTGTACACCCGCATGTGCGACGCCGACCAGCAGCGCGTCATCGATACCCTGCGCGAGTTGCTGACATGAGCAAGCGCCTGTTCGACCTCGTGGCGGCGCTGGCCGGGCTGCTGGTGCTGGCCCCGCTGCTGGCCATCATCGCCGTCTGCATTCGATTGGACTCGCCAGGGCCGGCTTGGTTCCGTCAACAGCGCGTCGGACGTCACGGCGCGCCGTTCGACATCATCAAGTTCCGCACCATGCGCGTGGGCCAGGGCGACGGCGCCCAGCTCACCGTCGGTGCGGACGCGCGCATCACGCGGGTCGGCACGTTCTTGCGGCATTACAAGCTCGATGAATTGCCGCAACTGCTCAACGTGGTCCTGGGCAGCATGAGCCTGGTCGGGCCGCGCCCGGAAGTGCCGCGCTACGTTGCCTGCTATCCACCCGAGGTGCGCGCCATCGTGCTGTCGGTCGCGCCCGGCATCACGGACTGGGCCTCGATCTGCTACAAGGACGAGAACGCCATCCTCGGACGCAGCGCCGACCCCGAGCGGGCCTACCTGGACACCATCTTGCCCACCAAGCTGGCCTACAACGTGCGCTATGTGCGCGAGCGCAGCTTCTGGACCGACCTGCGCATCATTTTCAGCACGCTTGCGGCGCTGGCGCGCTGAGGAGCCGGCCATGAGCGAGCTGACCTTCCTCCTGCACCTGGGCGACCCGCGCGTCACGCTGCCGCTCGGCGCCGCCCTGCTGGCGTGGATGCTGGCCGCGCGCGCCTGGCGCCTGGCGCTCTGGTGGGGTTTGCTGCTGGGGGCCGGGCTGGGCCTGGTGGCGGTCAGCAAGATCGTCTTTCTCGGCTGGGGCGGCGGTGTACTCTTGCTCGATTACAAGGCGCTGAGTGGCCACGCCGCCGGCGCCAGCGCGGTTTTTCCGATGCTGTTCTGGATGCTCGCGCTGGGCCGCGCCGATGGCTGGCGCGGGCGCGCGTTGCGCCTCGGCCTTGGCGTCGGGGCGCTGACCGGGGCGCTGCTGGTGGCGGACCATCAGCACAGCGTGGCCGAAGCGCTGGCCGGCTGCCTGCTGGGCGCGGCGATCAGCCTCGGCAGCATCCGGCTCGGGGCCGCCGGCGTGAGCCGCCTGTCGTTGACGGGCCTGCTGCCGGCCACGGGAACGCTGCTGGCGGCGGCATGGCTGATGAAGTGGGTACACCTGGGCTACTGGATGATCCGCGCCGCGCGTCTGCTTACCGGCAACATCCAGGTCTACCCCTTGTAGATCGACAAACCAATAACGCATATCACTCATGGGAAAAAGCATCATGAAACCGCATCCGATGCCCAGCATTCGCTTTCTGAGAGAAAGCCAGCTGGGGGAAGACTCCTTGCACTCCCTGCTCATCTCCTTGCTGCGCGGCCTGGCGGCGATCGAAGTGGCCGCCGCCCACGTGCGCGCGGGATTTTTTCCCGGCCTGCGCACCGTCGACGATCCCGCCTTGTGGTACCAGGCGCTGTCGTTCCTGACCGGCTTCGCGCACCAGGCCGTTGTGGTGTTTTTCCTGATCAGCGGCTGGCTGGTCGGCGGCAGCCTGCTCAACAAGCTGGGCCAGCCGCAGGCGATCAAGGCGTATGCGATCGACCGGATCACGCGCCTGTGGACGGTGCTGCTTCCGACCTTTGTCTTGATCCTGGCGAGCGGCATTGTCAGCGGCGTGATCGATCCGCACACACCCGATTTTTCGCGCGCTAACGATTACGCGTTCACGGCGCTGGCCGGCAACCTGTTCGGACTACAAACCATCGTCGTGCCGGTATTTGGCGGGAACTTCCCGCTCTGGAGCCTGTCCAACGAAACGTGGTACTACATCATGTTTCCCTTGCTGGTCATGTGCCTGGCGGCGGGGTCCGGCACGCGGCGGGTGCTGGCGACGCTCGTGTTGCTGCTGATCGGCATGCTGCTGCCCTTCGACATGGTGCTGTACTTCACAATCTGGCTGCTCGGCGCGGCGTTCTCACGGGTGCGCGTGGAATGCGGCACGTCCTTGCGCGCGCTGCTGCTGGTCGTGCTGGGGATGGCGTCGGTGGTGTTCCGCTTAAAGGGTAGCAATGATGACATGGTGGTTGCCTCGTTTCCGCAAGACCTGTTGTTGAGCGTGCTGTTCTTGCTGTTTTTGTCGAGTACGGTGAATCCCTTGCCGGCGGACCAGCGGTTTGTCGGGCCATTGCGGCGCGTGGCGGTGTTCTTTTCGAATTTTTCGTTCACTTTGTACGTCGTGCATATTCCGCTGCTCGGCATCATGGGCTACGTCGGCATGACCTTGTTCGGGCGCCGGCGGTTTTCCGCCGACAGCGTGGGCGACTTGGGAATCTACCTGGGCATGCTGATCGTGGTGATTGCGGGCGCGTACGGCTTCTATCTGCTGTTCGAAGCGCGCACTTACGCGGTGCGGCGCCACATGAAGGCATGGTTGATGGGCAAGGCCGATAGTGCGCCGCGTCCGCTGCCTGCCAAGCGGTGAGCAAGGGCGGACGCGCCACCGCCGCACCCGCCGAGAGCCGCCTTGGCAAGGGTGCGACGGGTGATGCGATGGCGGCGGGTGCGACGGGTGACGCGATGGCGGCAACTGCGACGGTGGTGCGCGGATGCGCCCCCTGCTCAGCCAGGCTTGCGCGCCATATAGATGAAATGCGAGCGCAGCGGCGGCGCGAAGGTCGTCAGCAACTCGGACAGGATGCGCGGCGCGCCAGCGAGCCGCCGCGCAATGGGCGGCGCCAGAAGCAAGGTGCGGTAGCGGCTCTCCGACGCCGGCCACATCCGGCGCAGCTCGTCACGCGTGACGCGGCGCACATTCGGGTTGCGCGGGTTGTTATAGCGGAAGTCGAACAACATGCACCAACCGCCCGGCGCCACGCTGCGCCACATGTCGCGCGCCAGCGCCGCCCGCGCATCCGCTCCCAGGATCGATGAAAACACGGTGTTGGCCACCGCCAGGTCGACACTCTCCGGTGCGGCAAAATCGAGGTCGCCCACGTGCCAGCGGATGCCCGGCGCACTGCGCATGCGCGCCAGCACCAGCCGCTGTTCCTGGTATTCGGTGCCCGCCAGCCGGCAGGGATCGGCGCCCCAGTCGACCAGCTGGCGCAGGAAGCCGCCCGAGCCGCAGCCCACGTCGACCACGCGCAGCTTGCCGAGCTCGGGGCCAAACGTCTGCGCCAGCAGCTCGCCGGCAACCCGCGCGCGCGCCGCATCCTGCGCCATGATTTCCGGCCGGTGCCATGCGTACGCGGCGATCCGCTCTTCCGCCAGCCAGGCGCGGTAGACGGAGCGGATGCGTTCTTGTTCGATGGAATGTTCGTCAAGTAAGCCCATGCCGCCATCCTAACAAGCATGGCACGGGCTTTCCTTGACTCTGCCCACGAGCACTCAATGCTGGTAGGCGCCCATGTCATAGCCGGTTGTCGCATTGCGCGGCTTGTTGTCGACATCGACCGGTGGGGCATTGGTTGGCGTTCCCGTTCCGATCGCCGGGGAGGTCGGGCGCAGGTGCAGGTCCGGGGTGCCGCTGCGCGTGTAGGAAACGAATTGCGGATCGGCGCTCACGGTCCCGCTGTGCGTCAAGCCGTTCTTCAGGCTGAAATTGTAGGTCGGGTTCTGGAACACCAGGTTGTTGGTGTAGCGGTTACGGGTACCGGTCTGGCCCTGCTCCGAAATCCCCATTGCGTTGTCGTACACAATGTTATTGGCAACGATGGTGTCGTTGTTCGGGCCGGTGGTGTGATAGTAGTCGCCGCCGCCGACAATGATGCCGGTGTGCGATGTCGTCACCGTATTGTTGGTGATGATCACGTTGTTGGCATCGTGCCAGAGGTGGATTCCCCCTTCCGCCACGCGGTACACCACGTTGTTTTTCACCGTGCCCGAGGTGCTGACGTAAATACCCTGAACGAATCGGCAGCCCGCCGGTCCAATATCATGAACGAGATTGCCGACGACATCGGACTTGATGCCGTGATAGTAACTGTCCACGCCGATGGCCGAACCGCCCGCGCTGGTGCAGGAGACGTTGGTGGCGATATGATGCACCCAATTACCGCGAATCATGTCATAGGAGCCGCCGTTGTAGATGCCGTGCGTCCATTTGGTACCGCTCTGCGCGCTGGTGCCGTCGATGTGGAAGCCGATGATGTCGGTATAGTTTCCACGGTTGTCCCATGCGGTGTCGTTTGATGAGCTGGCGGGCGGTACGATTTTCGCCCCCCATTTTGTGCTGGAGACATAATAGATGCGGCCGGCTGCGGTGCCGCTGACCGTTGTCTTGAAGCCGCCCGGATACGTGCCGTCCGCTACGTGGATCGTCGTGCTCGGCAAGGCCGCGCGCGAGGCCCGCGCAATCGTCTTGAACGGCGCCGTACTGGTGCCGGCAGCCGTGTCGGAGCCATTCGATGCCACGAAAAAGTTGTAGGTCGTCGGCGGGATGGTCGGCTCCGGTGTCGGCGTGGGCGTTGGCGTTGGCGTTGGCGTCGGCGTCGGCGTCGGCGTTGGCGTTGTACTCGCATGCTGGTAGGCGCCGATGTCGAAGCCCGTCTCGGCCGTGCGCGGCTTGCCGTCGAGGTCGGTCGAAGGCGCATCCGCCGGCAGCGCCGCCGCCTTGGCCGGCGAGGTACTCGCCGGACGGTAGTCGCCGCCCCCTGTGCGCACGTAGTTGACGAACTGCGGTTCGGCCGCCACCGTGCCGACCGGCTGCAGGCCGTTGTTCAGCATGAAGGGCGTGCCGTTGCCGAAAACCAGATTGTTGCTGTAGCGATTGTTGAGGCCCGTGGACCCGACCTCCTGCACGCCATAGCGGGCGTTATCGTAAAGAATGTTGTTGCTGACTCGCGTATGGTCGTTCGGCACGCTGCCGTTGTAGCCGCCGTCGCCGCTGACCACGATCCCGGTGGCGGCGTTGAACACCGTGTTGTTGACCACCACGACGTTGGTCGCGTCGTGCCACAGGCGGATGCCGGCGTCGCTGACCGCGTACACCAGGTTGTTATCGACCCGGCTGCCGGCCGTATTGATATAGATGCCGAGGTAGTTGGCGCAGCCGGCCGGCCCGACGTCATGCACGACGTTGGCGCTGACATCGTTGGCGCTGCCCTTGTAGTAACTGTCCGAACCGATGCCGCCGCCGCTGGCAGCGCAGGGGACCGTGCGCGCAATGTGATGCACGTGGTTGTTGTACACCGTGCTGTAAGAGCCGCCGGTGTACAGGCCGGTCAGCCATTTGGTGCCGGCCTGGGTAGCGCTGCCATCGACCTCGAAGCCTGCGATCTCCACGTAGCTGCCGCGATTATCCCAGGCCGCGGTGCTGGTGGAATCGGCGGGCGGCACGATTTTGGCGCCCCACGGCACGTCCGACACATAGCGGATGGGCGCTTCGGCGGTGCCGCTGGCATTGGTGCGAAATCCGCCGGCGTACGTGCCCGGCAGCACGCGAATAGTGGCGCCCGGCGTTGCGGCCTGGGCCGCGCGGGCGATGGTCTTGAAGGGCGCCGCCTGCGTGCCCGCATTGGTATCGGCGCCCGTGGGCGACACATACAAGTCGAGCGGCGCGAGCGCGTCGTTATACGTGACGGCGGACGTGAGGGCTGCGAACTGCGGCGCCGGCGTCGTATTGCCGCCATTGCTGCTGGTACTACCGCCGCAAGCGGACAGCAACACGGCGACGCCGCCGCAGATGCGCGCGTTAAAGCGGACATCCGACGCAAAACTGGATAGCTTGTTCATCAAAAGTTCCTCGCTCAATCAAGTAAATGAACAAGGTTTGATCTGCGTCAAATGTTTTGGTTCAGTGTTTACTGAAGTAAATTTACCTGTGTAATCAAATGATCAAAATCATTTTCTTTAGGGAAACATCGAATGACAAAAACGCGGCGGGCCGGTGCCGGCCTGCCGCGTTTCTAGAATGAAATGAATTGGAAGATGAAACCCTTGGGTGCGCCCGACCCTGCGCGCGCCGCTCACTGTTCCAGTTGCGGTACCTGGGTGTACTTGAACTGATACGCGTAGCTGCCCACGCGCAAGGCCATATCATTGAACAACACACCCTGCGGCGTGATGCCGGCGTGGTTCAGGCGCTTGATCGACTCGGTGATTTCGACCGCGGTCGTCACCCCGGCCCGCGCCAGGATGAATACCGCCCCGGCATGCGCGCCGATCATCAGCGCGTCCGATACGGCCAGGATCGGCGGCGGATCGATCAGCACGATGTCGTAGCGGCTGCCGACCACCTCGAGCAAATTGGAAAAATTTGGATGCTGCAAGAACTCCGAGCGATTCGGCGGCAGCGCGCCGGTCGGGATGACATCGAGATTGTCCAGCACGCCCCGATGAATCACCTCGTCGATCGTCTGCGCGCCGCCAATCGCCTGGGTCAATCCACGCTCGCGGCTGATCCCGAAATACCGGTGCAGGTGACCATTGCGCAAGTCCGCATCGATCAGCAAGACGCGCTTGCCGCTGGCCGCCAGCACGGCTGCAAAATTGACCGACAGAAACGACTTGCCCATCGCCCTGCCCGGCCCCGCCAGTATCACGATGTTGTTCTTCAACGACGGCATCGTATACATCAATGCCGCGCGGAAACTGCGCAAGCTTTCGATGGCGATGTCTTCCGGCGCCACCTGGGCCAGGATCGGCAGCACGGTGCCGTCCCGCGCCCTGCGTTCCAGACGCTCTTGATGGGTGCTGTGAGGAATGCTGGCATACACGACGCGCGCGCCGAGGATGGTTTCGATGCGCTGCGGAGTGTCGATCCCGCCCAGGAAGGCCTTGCGCGCAAACGCCAGCAGCACGCCCAGGAACAGGCCGGTGACCAGCGCCAGCGCCACGATCAGGGGCCGGTTGGGCTTGAGCGCGCGTTCGGGCGCCATCGGTGCGTCGATCAGGCGCACATTGCTGACCCGACCCACCGAAATCAGGCGCAATTGCTGAGCGGTATTCGATAGCGCCGTGTATAGATCGGTATTCACCTTGATTTCACGCAACAGGCGCGATTCGTCCTGCTCAAGCACCGGCAAGGTGCGGATCCGCTTGGCCACGCCGGCAATCTCGGCCTCGACTTCGCGGCGCTGCTGCTTGATCCCCTGCACGATCGGATGGTTTTCCGTGAAGCGCTGCAGTAACGCGGTCTTCTTCTGCTCCAGTTCCAGGCGCCGCGTCTGCGCCGCGGCTGCCTGTTGCAGGCTGATACGCGCTTCTTCGCGCATATCGATGCTGCCCTTGCTGTTGCGGAAACCGTTGTACTTTTCCTCGGACTCTTCCAGCTGGCGTTTGAGCGCAGGCAACTGCAAATTCAGGAAAGCCAGCGATTTTTCCGCTTCCTCGGTCTTGCGCGCCAGGTTCTGGCGCATGTACTCGCGGCCGATTTCGCCCAGCAAGCTGTTGATGCGCTGCGCGTCCGGCCCCTGCAGGCGCACTTCGATGATGCCCGATTGCTTGCCCTGCTCGGTGATCACCAGCGCCGTCTGGATGCGTTCGATCGCGGCCAGGCGCGAGCTGCGCGTCAGGCGGAACTGCGCTCCCGGCAGCGCGCGCAGGCGGTCGACCCGCAGCTCGAAGGCGGCCCCGGCCACCGTGGCGCGCAAGGTGGTGCCGACCACGCCTTCGAAGGCGGACGGCAAGCCGCCGCCGGACAGGTGATAGCGTCCGTTACCGGCCGCGGTCAGCGTGAAGGTGCGCTTGTACCAGGCCTCGGGCACCTCGAACACCGACACGTCCGCCTTTTCCGGCCCCCACACATAGCCGCCGCGCCCGAAAATGCCAGGTTCGGTCAACTCGTTCGACTTGCGGTTGGCAAACCAGAAACCGACCACCGGGAAATACTTGGGCCGCACATCGACAAACAATTGCAGGTTGTCGACCGCGTGCGAAATGACCATGCGCGAGCGCAGCAGTTCCATTTCGGCAATGGCCGCCTTCTTGGTTTCGAACAGGGACGACACTTCACTGAGGATGTTTTTCGACGCGTTCGGACTTTCTTCCTCGACGTGGATCATCAGGTTCGCTTCGTACACCGGGCTGGCGATGAGCGCATACATGATCGCCAGCATGGTCACCACGGCGGTGACCGTGCCGATCAGCCAGCGGCTGTCGTACAGGATGTTGACGTAGCCTTGCAGGTCGATCTCGTGCGGCTCGGCTTCGTGACCGGGCGGCGGCGCCGGCGGCGGCAGGCTGGGCACGGGCAAGGGCTTGGGGGCGGGCAATGGAAGCAGGTCGTCGGCATAGTTCATATGAATGTCCTCGATGCAAGTTCAGGGGCGGCTGAGCGTGACCGCCTGCGTCAGCGCGCCGGGGAACAGCATGCTCACGCTGCGGTACCAGTTGGCCAGCGGCGAGGCTGCCACATAGATCAGGTCGCGCGGTTCGAGCTCGAAGGCCTCGGCCATCGCCAGCGCCCCGGCGCGGCGCGCGTCGAGCTGGTACACGCGGGTGCCCTCGGGCGCGCGGCGCACCACATACACCTGGCGCGCGTCGCCGCTGAGCGGGCTGATGCCGCCCGACTCGCCCAATGCCTCGTTCAGGGTCAGGCGCCCGTCGTGCATGGTGAGCGCCTTGGGCGCGACCACTTCGCCCGACACGAACACCTTGCTCTCGTCGCGCGAATGGACCCGCACCACGTCGCCGGGCGCCAGCAGGATGCTGCCCGGATTGATGCCGCGCGCCACCAGGCCGCGCAAGCCGACCTGGTAGCGCGCGTCGCCGCGCTCAAGCACGATACGGCTCTGGTCGGCGCTGGGCAGCATGCCGCCGGCGCGGTTGAGCGCCTCGACCAGGGTCATGGGAATATCGTTGATCGACTGCAAGCCCGGCAAGCGCACTTCGCCATCGACATACACGCGCTTGCTGCGGTAAGCCTGTACGCGCAAGGTAACCAGCGGCTTGGTGATGTAGTGCGCCAGGCGCGTGGTGAGCAGCGCGCGCGCCTGTTCCTCGGTCAGGCCGGCCAGGGTCAGCGCCCCGGCGAACGGGAACTGCACCCGCCCCTCGTGATCGACCACGAAGCCGGCCGGCGGCGGGGCGTTCGGGCCCTGCGGGTCCACCGCCGTGGACGAGGCCGCAACGCCCTGCCCCGCCAGTTCCGGATGGTCCCACACCACGATCGAGACAATGTCGCCGCTGCCGATCACGTATGGCGGCGGATTGCGCACCACCAGGTGCGCCAGGCTCTGGCTGCCGCGCTGGGCGCGCAAGGCTTTTTCGGCGTCGATCAATTGCTCTGTGATCAATTCGGTCGGCGGCACGGGGCCGCTGGCCACGCCGGACAAGCTGGCGCCGGTGATACGGTAACCGGCGCAGCCGGCCAGGGTGGCCAGCAACAACAGCGCCGGCAGTGTCTTGGAAAGGTAGGTTGGCTTTTTCATGGTGCTTATCAAGATAAACATTGTCCAGTCCAGAGTAAGTGAGCCCCACCGGCCCGGTCTTGCTCCACATCAAACCCCGTCTGCACGCCTTTTTTTACAGCAGTGGCGACAGGAAAAACCCTTTTCTGGCAAGCTCGTGGTTAAATGCGAGCGACTAACTTTCTGTAAAAACAGACCATGCCCCACGCCTTTCCACCTAAGCACAACCGTACGACCGACAGCACCGAGCTGGCGGCGATCCGCCACGCTAGCGACGAGCTGCGCGCCAGCGAAGCACGCTACCGCTCGCTGGTGCAGGCGAGCAGCGCCATCCTGTGGCTGGCGTCGGCCGCCGGGCACCTGGAAGGGGAACAGGCGAGCTGGACTTCATTTACGGGGCAATCGACGGAACAGTTCGACGGCTGGGGCTGGCTCGATGCGATCCATCCCGACGACCGCGAGTACACCGCCGCCGCCTGGCACGCCGCGCTGGCCACCAGCAGCATGTACCAGATCGAACACCGCCTGCGCCGCGCCGACGGCCAGCACCGGTATATGAATGCGCGCGCGGTGCCGATTTTCGACGGCGCCGGTGCGATCACCGAATGGGTCGGCATTCATATCGACATCGATGAACGCAAGCGCGTCGAAGAACGCCTGCGCCTGCTCGACGCCATGAGCCAGGCGACGCGCAACGCGGACGATCCCAAGACCATCATGGAGGTCACCACGCGCATGCTCGGCGAGCATCTGGGCGCCACGCGCTGCCCGTACGCCGACGTCGAAAGCGACAACGACCGCTTCACCATCCGCCACGACTGGACCGCGCCGGGCGCCGCCAGCACGGTCGGGGTGTACTCGCTCGACCTGTTCGGCGCGCGCGCCGCCAGCGACATGCGCGAAGGCCGCACCCTGCGCATCTGCGACGTCGACCGCGAACTCGATGAAGCCGGCGGCGCCGCCATGTTCAACGCCATCGCTTGCCGTGCCATCATCTGCTGCCCGCTGGTCAAGGAAGGCAAGCTGGTAGCCATGATGGCGGTCCACCAGGACCGCCCGCGCCAGTGGACCGCGCCCGAAGTGGCGCTGGTCGAACAGGCCGTGGAGCGCTCCTGGGCCCACATCGAACGCGTGCGCGCCACCGAAGCGCTGCGCGAAGCCGACCGCCGCAAGACCGAATTTCTGGCGATCCTCGCGCACGAACTGCGCAACCCGCTGGCGCCCATCAGGAATGGCTTGCAGGTGATGCGCATGGCCGAACACGACCAGGCCACGGTGGCGCGCGTGCGCGACATGATGGAACGCCAGGTGACGCAGATGGTCACCCTGGTCAACGACCTGCTCGACATCGCCCGCATCACGCGCGGCAACCTGGAACTCAAGCCAGTGCGGGTCGAGTTGCGCGAACTGGTCGCCAGTGCGGTCGAAACGAGCATGCCGCTGATCGACGCCAACCGCCACACGCTCTCGCTCGACATCGCGCCCGGGTCGCTGCCGCTCGACGCCGACCCGACCCGCATCGCCCAGGTGATCGGCAATGTACTCAATAACGCCGCCAAGTACACCGCGGCCGGCGGGCGCATCGAGGTCCTGGCGTGGCGCGATGGCGTACACGCGCTGCTCTCGATCCGCGACACCGGGATCGGCATCCCGCCCGAATCGGCGCTGGCCGTGTTCGAGATGTTTTCGCAAGTGGGCGCCTCGCTCGACCGCGCCCAGGGCGGCCTTGGCATCGGCCTGTCGCTGGCGCGCCGGCTGGTCGAACTGCATCACGGCACGATTGAACTGGTGCGCGACGCGACCATCAAAGGCAGCCGCTTCGACATCCGCCTGCCGCTCGCGCCCGACGTGGCGGCGCAGGCGCCCGGCGCGGACACCTCCTCCGGCAGCGTCGCCAACGGCCTGCGCGTGCTGGTGGTGGACGACAACCTGGATGCCGCCGACATGCTGTCGGAACTGATGGAGATCATCGGCCACACCAGCCGCGTCGCCAACGACGGCGCGCGCGCACTGGCGCTGGCCGAACAGTTCAAGCCCGACGTGGCCTTCCTCGACATCGGCATGCCCGGCATGAATGGCTATGAGGTGGCGCGCGCGCTGCGCGGCATGACGCACCTGGCACCGCTGGTGCTGGTGGCATTGACCGGCTGGGGCGACGACAAGGACCGTGCGCGCAGCAAGGAGGCCGGCTTCGACCATCACCTGATCAAACCGGCCAACCTGGAGGCGGTCGAACGGCTGCTGACCGACCTGGTCGAAAAACGACAAGCTTAGCCAGCAAAAACCAGCGGTGCCAACAGCAAGCGAACGTCGCGGCGGGTCCTAAAATGGATGAAATGGTGGGTCGTGTTAGTGATAAAGTGCTATTTTCAATAAAACGATAACTCCGGCTTAACAATATCAAATGCGTGCAACGTTCATGTAGCCGTCAGATTCGTTTCCCTATATGAAGATCAAGCAGCTGAGGTAGCTGGCCAACCCGATCTCCCGACAGAAAATATTCTCGGCCTCGCCGCCCATGAGTGTCGACATGGGATTGGGCGGTTTGCGGTTGAGGGCAACAGTTTTTTCTCGATGCGCGCTCCCGTCCGTTACGAAATCGGAACAATGACAGCAAAGGGCGATGCAAAAGTCAAATTAGCGAAGTGCGCATCATTTGAAATGGCAGCAAAACCTTTTGAGGATCGTTGGGGTGAGGGAGTGCGCGGCAAAAAGGATGCGCGCGAATTGAGCAGAACTCTTGTGACAATCGGTTTTAACACAGCTAAGTCAAGCAACGGCGGGACCGACAACTATGCGAGCATTTTGGAAAACATCATCCGCATGGTCAAAGTGAGGATGCAATGCCGTTAATTTGCCGGCTCAAACCGTTGACCGCTGTTGCCGGTCTGCTGACCTGCTCACTGACGTTCGCGGTGGGGTTGAATACGAAAAACGTCAAACCTTCCGGCTTGACTGTGGCTCAGGCCGAACAGGTTTTGCGGGGCTCTATGCCGTTTTGAGTGGAACTGGACAGCCGGCACGGTAGATGGTAGATCGCAACGGAGCGGCGGCTGGTTGTAGTGGATTGGCCGGAAGGTTTTTAAACTTGGACATGCGAAGGTAGGCG
>NZ_WHJF01000579.1:0-255 GCF_011682185.1 Massilia genomosp. 1 | reverse complement strand
ACGATGTGATGGATGCTGCCTACTGCAGCAAAGAGTTGCACGACCACTGCCGCGAACTGGGACACGTCCCCCTGATCGACCATAATCCGCGTGGCGGCGAGAAGGAACACTTCGAGCCTGGCGATGAGGTTCGCTACCGTGAGCGCACTGTGGCCGAACGGACCAATGCGCGCCTCAAGGACGAGTTTGGTGGCCGCAACATCATGGTCAAAGGACATGCCAAAGTCATGAGCCATTTGATGTTCGGGCTGCTCG
>NZ_WHJF01000578.1:0-255 GCF_011682185.1 Massilia genomosp. 1 | reverse complement strand
CTTGCCACATGCGCCGCAATCGACCCGCGGTACGTCGGCATGCAGCCAGGCCTCATGCTGGAAGAAATCAAGGTGGCGCCAGTCGCGCCTGACCCTGTCATGAACACCTTGCCCGTTTACGCCGCAGACAGGGCAAGGCAACTGTTTCGCGTTGCAGGCGACCTCGAAATCGATCCTCCGCTTGGCAGTGTCGAGCTCGACCTTGACCACTTCCCACGGAAACTTCAGTCCCAGCGCGGACGTAAACAGGGCTTC
>NZ_WHJF01000577.1:0-255 GCF_011682185.1 Massilia genomosp. 1 | reverse complement strand
ACTAGCCTGACGATGACCTACTTTCACACTGGTTGCAGCACTATCATCGGCGTAAAATCGTTTCACGGTCCTGTTCGGGATGGGAAGGGGTGGTACCGATTTACTATGGTCATCAGGCATAACTTGTGCAGCTTGGTGCTCCCGACCGGGCAGCACTAGCTTGAATCTGGAAGAAGTATCGTTTTATTGTATTACTTTGGGTAGTGATTGCGTATCAACACAAGCACAACGCGCTTTCTTATCTCTGTACCTGCT
>NZ_WHJF01000576.1:0-255 GCF_011682185.1 Massilia genomosp. 1 | reverse complement strand
GAACATGTCCAGGTCTTCCAAAGGTACTGTCGAACAACCGGGCAAGAAGGTCAGCCAGAAGTCGGGCCTGAACCGAGCTATCCTCGATCAGGGATGGGGCGAGTTTCGCCGCCAGCTTGGCTATAAGGTTGGGTGGAACGGCGGCATGTTGCTGGCCGTGCCAGCGCAGCACACCAGCCAGACGTGCCCGGCTTGCGGCCACGTCTCAAAAGACAATCGGCAGACTCAGGCGTCGTTTCTGTGCGTCGATTGTGG
>NZ_WHJF01000575.1:0-256 GCF_011682185.1 Massilia genomosp. 1 | reverse complement strand
CGTGGTTTTTGCTGATCGTCGTTGTGGTCTTGTGCAGGAAGTCCTTGCGGGCGTTGGCGATGCCGATGTGAATCTTCTGGACGCGGGCTTTCGCCTTCTTCCAATTGCTGCTGAACTTGACCTTGCGCCGGTTCTGTTGGTGCTTCTTGAAACTGTTGAGTGGTGCGACGACGCTGCCGTCGCTCATCGTGGCGAAGCGGGCGATGCCGACATCGATGCCGATGGCGCTCGTCGCCGTTGGCAATGGCTGTTCGGG
>NZ_WHJF01000574.1:0-256 GCF_011682185.1 Massilia genomosp. 1 | reverse complement strand
TTTCTGCACCATCCGCTCCTGCCTTGACACGCTACGCAAACAAGGTCACAGCATGTTGGACGTACTGCGCCGGGCATTTGCTGGCGATCCAATTGCGCCAGCCGCGTAGCGGCTGAACAGTTACGTTATCGGTAACTGTTTAGCCTGAGCGAGCACGTGCCAGAGTTGTTCGTTTCTTGAAATCGGTCCATGATGCTGATCATGACAAAACTGCGCCCCCTTCCAGATCTTTCCAAGCTTTCCGCCGCGGAAAAGG
>NZ_WHJF01000573.1:0-258 GCF_011682185.1 Massilia genomosp. 1 | reverse complement strand
ACGACCACTGCCGCGAACTGGGACACGTCCCCCTGATCGACCATAATCCGCGTGGCGGCGAGAAGGAACACTTCGAGCCTGCCGATGAGGTTCGCTACCGTGAGCGCACCGTGGCCGAACGGACCAACGCACGCCTCAAGGACGAATTCGGCGGCCGCAACATCATGGTCAAAGGACATGCCAAAGTCATGAGCCATTTGATGTTCGGGCTGCTCGCCCTCGGCGCCGACCAGTTGATGCGACTTCGACGATGACCAT
>NZ_WHJF01000572.1:0-261 GCF_011682185.1 Massilia genomosp. 1 | reverse complement strand
GCAGCTTTGCAAACGGCGGAAATCCGCAAATGCGCCGCAAGGTCTTGTCCATGGTCAGGCGCTCGACCAGCCCGACGGTGGTGGTGATGCCCAGCACCGCCTTGGCCACGAAAGCATTCGCCAGCCATGCACGTACATGCGGCGGTCGGCCGATCCCGTCCCAGGAATCGTCAGCGAATTCCTCGATACGCGCCCACTCCAGAACGTAGATAAGGCGCTCAAGTTTCGGCGTCAAGACGCCCACTTCTGCGCGCAGTTCCG
>NZ_WHJF01000571.1:0-264 GCF_011682185.1 Massilia genomosp. 1 | reverse complement strand
CTGAATCGACACGAACCACTTGCCGCCCGACTGGCTCACTGTGACGTTGCGCAGCTCGCCAAGAACGTCCCGACTGTTGCGGTAACGCAGCGAGCCAAGTTTGGGCAGGAAGATGCGGCTGCTGGCCTCGTCAAGCCTGATCTGCTTCGGGTCCGGGTAGCGGAAAGTGTCGCCGCAACCCTTGCGCTTGAAGCTGGGGAAATCGGCCCGTTTCTCGAAGAAGTTCTTGTACGCCCTCTCCAAGTGCTTCAATGCATGTTGCAG
>NZ_WHJF01000570.1:0-264 GCF_011682185.1 Massilia genomosp. 1 | reverse complement strand
GGCTAAAACAGTCAGGATGTTGGCTTAGAAGCAGCCATCATTTAAAGAAAGCGTAATAGCTCACTGATCGAGTCGTCCTGCGCGGAAGATGTAACGGGGCTAAGCCAGTCACCGAAGCTGCGGATATATGCTTGCATATATGGTAGGAGAGCGTTCTGTAAGCCTGCGAAGGTGTCTTGTAAAGGATGCTGGAGGTATCAGAAGTGCGAATGCTGACATGAGTAGCGATAATGGGAGTGAAAAGCTCCCACGCCGTAAGCCCAA